>JACFNR010000034.1:0-26617 GCA_019454765.1 Trueperaceae bacterium
GGACGTGGCGCGGCGCCGCGCGGGCGCGAGCGCGGCGGGGCGCGGGCGCGGCGCGGCGCCGCTCGCCGCCGGCCTCGTCGGTGCGCTACCCTCGTGGCATGAGACGACGCCATAGTGCCGCCATGGCCGCCGCGTGGACGCTCGTGGTGGCGTGGGCCGCCGCGGCGCAGCCGCTGGCGACTCTTCTCCCCGACACCACGGTGCTGGCCGTGGAGGTGGCGCCCGGCAACGCGGACGCCACGACGCTGGAGGCCCTCTTCGCGGACCTCGTCGACCCGGCCGCGGCGGGCGCGGTCGCGGCCTTCGCCGAGCTGGTCGCGTCGGGCGTTCCGGGCGGACCGGCCTCGCCCCACCTCCCCGCGCGGCGCGACCTGCACGCCGAGTTCACCGAGGCGTGCCCGGAACTGGCGGGCGAACTCGGCGAGCTGGCCGACGGCGACTCCTGGAGCGCCGCGCTCGGGGTGACGCTAAGCCGCGCCAACCCGCGCCCCGGCGCCCTCGCGGCGCTCCTGCCGGGCAGCCGGGCCCAGAGCGCGCGGCTGCTCGCCGCGCTCGTCGCCTGCTTCGACGGGCGCCGTCACGGCGACCAGGACACGACGGCCATCTACCGGCTCTCCACCCCGACGAGCGACCCCTTCTTCGCGGCGGCGCAGGGCGGGCTGCTGCTCGCCGCCACCGACCCCGACCTGCTGAGGGCCGGGTTGCGGCGCGCGGCGGGATCGGGGGAGCGCTCGCTGGCCGACACCCGCGTCGGGCGCTACGCGGCGCAGCTCGAACCGAGCGCCATCGCCATCACGCTTAACGCCACGGCCCTGGCCGACCTGGTGCCCGGCAACGCCGCGCGTGGGGGGCAGGCCGGCGTCGCCCGCCTCGCGGAACGCGCCAAGACCACCCTGCTGGCGCTCGGCGGCGTCGCCATCGGCATCACGGTCGACGATGGCGGCGTGTTGGCGCAGGCGGTCGCGCCGTGGGACGCCGCGCTGGCCGCAGCGGCGGGAGAACACGAGCTGCTCGCGCTCCTCGGCTGCGCCGGCTGCTCCCTGGGGCGGGCCCCGTACCTGCCCGCCTCGGCGGTATCGGTGGTGGCGGGCGCCCTGCGCCCCGCCGCGTTGGAAGCGTGGGTCGATAGCTGGCTGGCCGACGCTTCGGCCGCCGGCCTCTTCGGAGGCGAGGTCGTCACGCTGCGCGGCGCCGCGGCGGAGTCGCTCGGACTCGACCTCGGAGCGGCGCTGCTCGATCTGCCCGCCGGCGCCTGGTACCGCGTTACGACGGGCGTGCTGGGCACCGACCTGCGCGACTGGGTCCTGGGTCCGCCCACGCTCACGGCCGTGCCGGTCGCGTCCGAGGCGGCCGCCAGGCGCGCGGTCGACCTCTGGCTCGCCGCGCTCGCCGACCTTCGGCGCGCCGCCCGCGCGGCACCGTGGGCGCGCAGTCCGGCGGGCGCCGCGCTCGTCGATGGGGGGCTCTCGGTGCGCGAGGCGTCGCACGGCGGCGTCGACTACCTGCGGGTGAGGGCGGCGCCGAGCCTCGACGTCGGCATCGCCGTGGCGCACGGCCACCTGCTGATCGGCACCCCAACGGCGAGCCTGTTGGCGGCGCTCGACGAGTGGCCCACCTCCCCGGCGCCCGCCGGCCGCGTGGCGCGCGCCCTCGAGTCCGTCCACAGCGCACCCGGCGACGTCGTCGGCTACTCGGTCGTCGACGTGCGCAGCCTGCTGGACGGCGCCGCGGCCGTGGTCGACCTCGCATCCGGCCCGGTCGCCGGCGCCATCTGGCTGGGCGCCGTGAGCCTGGCTGACGCGGCGGAGCGCCACGCCGTGCGGTACCCGGCCGGGGGCTCGGCCGAGCAGGCCGCCACGCCCACCTACGACGACGCCCTGCGCGTGATGGACGCGGTGGTCGCGGCGCTCGAGACCCTGGCGTCCCGCACGAGCGTGGCCGTCGGGACCGTGTCGGTTCACGACGACGCCAGGTGGGCCGCCTGGCGCCTCGAGCTGAGTGGCCGTGGGCGTTGAGTCGCGGCTGAGCCTCGCGGGAGCAGCGGAGATCGCGCGCGAGCGCTTCGGCATCGTCGGGCGCGCCTCCAGGCTACCGAGCGAGCGCGACCAGAACTTCAAGCTCGACGGCGCGGGGGGCGGGGCACACGTGCTCAAGGTCTTCCACCGCGACGAGGACCCGGAGTTCGTGGCGGCCCAGGCGCGCGTTTTCCACCTGCTGCGGGAGGTGCCGCGGCGGGTCTTCCCCACCCTCGTGCCGACGGTGGAGGGCGACGCGTACGCGCAGGTGAGCGTCCCGCCCCCGAGCGGGAAGGGCGCCGGGTCGGGCGGCGAACGGCACATCGTGTGGGTCACGCGCTTCATGGCGGGCGAGCCCGCAGCGACCGCCGCGGCCCTGCCGCCGCGGGCGCTGCACGACCTTGGGAGCGTGCTGGGCCAGATGGACGCCGTGCTGGCGCGCAACCCGCAACCGGCCGCGAGGCGGCGGCTGGTCTGGTCGGCGCAGTCGGCGCCGACCGTGATCCGCAAGCACGTCCACCGGGTGGCCGGCGCCGAGCGGCGCGCGCTGATCATGAACGCCCTCGCCGGGTACGAGGCACACGCCCGACCGCGGCTGCCCGAGGTGCGCCACAGCCTCGTGCACAACGACGTCAACGACCACAACCTCCTGCTGGAAGACGGACAGGTGAGCGCCATCCTCGACTTCGGCGACATGCTCGAGTCGTACACGGCCTGCGAGGTCGCTCACGCCGCCGCCTACCTCATGCTCGACCGCCCCGACCCGCTGGCGGTGGCGGTGGCGCTCGTCGAGGGGTATCACGCCGCCTACCCGCTCCGCGAGGCCGAGCTGCACGTGCTCTTCGATCTCATCCGGTTGCGCCTCACGCTCAGCGTCGTGTTGAGCGCGCACCAGCAGGCGCTCAGGCCCGACGACCCGTACCTCAGCGTCTCCGAGGCGCCCGCGTGGCGGCTGCTGGAGCGGTTGGCGGCGGGCGACCCGCCCCGCCACGAGTTCATGGCCGCGCTGCTCGCCGTCAGTGGCGACCGGTGACGCCCCTGCCCGTCCGCACCCCGCAGGAGCTCCTGGCGGCGCGCCGCGACCACCTTGGCCGCGGCCTCAGCGTGAGCTACCGCGACCCCCTCAAGATCGTCAGGGGCGAGGGGCAGTACCTCTTCGACCAGGCGGGCAACGCCTACCTCGATTGCGTCAACAACGTCTGCCACGTCGGCCACTGCCACCCGCGCGTGGTCGAGGCCGGTCGACTCCAGATGGCGGAGCTCAACACGAACACGCGTTACCTGCACGACGCGATCGTCGAGTACGCCATGCGGCTCACCGCCACGCTGCCGGAGCCGCTCAGCGTCTGCTACTTCGTGAACTCGGGCAGCGAGGCCAACGAGCTGGCGCTGCGGTTGGCGCGGGCCCACACGGGCGGGCGCGACGTCATCGCCCTCGAGCACGCCTACCACGGGCACACGCAGGCGCTGATCGACGTCAGCCATTACAAGTTCGCCGGCCCTGGCGGGGAGGGGCGGCCCGCCACCACCCAGGTCGTCCGCCTCCCCGACCCGTACCGCGGGGAGCACAGGGGGTACACGGAGGCCGCCGGTCGAGCCTACGCGGCCGACGTCGCCTCGGCGGCCGACGCGGTGCGGGCCGCGGGGCGGCGCCCGGCCGCGTTCCTGGCCGAATCGATCTCCGGCTGCGGCGGTCAGGTCGTGTTCCCCCAGGGTTACCTGCGGGGCGCGTACGAGGCGGCGCGGGCTGCCGGGGCCGTCTGCATCGCCGACGAGGTGCAGGTAGGCTTCGGGCGCGTGGGCGAGCGGTTCTGGGCCTTCGAGCTGCAGGGGGTCACGCCCGACATCGTCACCATGGGCAAGCCGATCGGCAACGGCCACCCGCTGGCGGCGGTGGTCACCACCCCCGAGGTCGCAGCGTCGTTCGAGACCGGCATGGAGTACTTCAACACCTTCGGCGGCAACCCGGTCTCGTGCGCGGTGGGGCTGGCCGTCCTCGACGTGATCGCCGAGGAACGCCTCCAGGAGCACGCCCTCACGGTCGGGCGGCACCTCGTCAACGGGTTGCGCGCCCTGCAAGGGCGCCACGAGCTGATCGGCGACGTGCGGGGCGAGGGGCTCTTCATCGGCGTGGAGCTGGTGACGGACCGCGCCACGCTCGAGCCCGCCACGACCCGCGCGCGCGAGGCGGTCGAGGCCCTGCGGCACCGCGGCATACTCCTCTCGACCGACGGGCCCCACGCGAACGTCATCAAGATCAAGCCGCCGCTACCCTTCACGACCGAGGACGCGGACCGCGTCGTCGCCGAGCTGGACGCCGCGCTGGGCCGGGCCTGACGCGCCCTAGCGCGCCCCGGCGCGCGCTGCGCGCGTCACGGACCGGCAGCGAGCGTGCGATAGCATCAAGGGTGCTAGCTGGCACCCGCCCACCCGACGCCTACGTCCCCGACCCGCACAGGTGGCGCACCCTCGCCGTGTTGTCGGTGGTGCTGTTCATGTCGCTCATCGACGTGAGCATCGTCAACGTGGCGCTGCCGTCCATCCAGTTGGGGCTGGGAGCGACCGATTCGCAGCTCCAGTGGGTGCTCTCCGGTTACGCGCTCACCTTCGGGGTGGGGTTGGTGACGGCGGGGCGCGCCGGCGACATCTACGGCCGAGCCCCGCTGTTCGTGGTGGGGGTGGCCCTGTTCACCGCGTCGTCGGCGGCGGCGGGCCTGGCCCACGACGCCACCCTCCTCAACGTGGCCCGCGCGTTGCAGGGCGTCGGCTCGGGTCTCATCAGCCCGCAGGTCGTCGGGATGGTGCAGCAGTACTTCCGCGGCGCGGAGCGGGCGCGGGCCTTCGCGATCTTCGGCGCGGCCGTGGGCGTATCCGTGGCCGTCGGCCCGCTGCTGGGCGGCCTCCTCATCGCGGCGGGCGGGCCGCTGCACGGGTGGCGCTGGACGTTCTTCGTCAACGTGCCGGTGGGGGTCGTCGCCGTCGTGCTGGCGCTGCTCTGGTTCCCGCGACCCCTGCTGAACAGGAACCAGCCGGGCGCCGGCCAGGGGCAAGGCGAAGACCGCCACCTCGACCCTGTCGGCGCGGTGCTCCTTGGCCTGGCCGTCCTCGCCCTCCTCCTGCCGTTCGTGGAGGGGCGTCAGGCGACGGCGTTGTGGCTGGCGGTCCCGATCGGCGCGGCCCTGGTGGGCGTGTGGCTGTGGTGGGAGCGGCGCGAGAAGCGCCGCGGCCGCCGCCCCATGGTGGACCTGGGCATCTTCCGCGTCCGCAGCTTCGCGAACGGCGCGCTCCTCATCACGGTCTACTTCGTGGGCATCACCAGCGTGTGGGTGTTGGTGGCCATGTACCTGCAGGACGGGCTCGGCCGCACGGCGCTCGAGACTGGGCTCATGGGGCTGCCCAGCGCGGTGTTGTCGGCGTTCTCGGCGCTGTTGGCGGGGCGCAACGTGATCAGGCACGGCCGCAAGGTCGTGATCGTCGGCATGTACAGCGCGCTGTTCGGCCTCCTGACCAGCATCGTCGTCGTGTGGCTGCGCTCGCGCGGGCTCGCCAGCGAGTGGTGGCTGCTCCTCACGCTGAGCTTCCTCGGCATCGGCCAGGGCTCGGTCATCAGCCCGAACCAGACGCTCACGCTAGCGGACGTGCCCCTCGAGTACGCGGGCAGTTCGGGCGGCATCATGCAGACGGGCCAACGCATCGGGACCTCGGTGGGCATCGCCGTGATCACGGCCGTCGCCTTCGCCACCCTCGCCCGGAGCGACTGGTCGGTGGCGTTCATGACGGGCTTCGCCGCCATCGTGCTCGTGGTCGCCTGCTCGCTCGGCATCGCTTACGCGGACCTGCGCGAGCGCCGGCTGAGGCCCTCCGGCCTCCGGTAAGCTCTCGGGCATGACGGGTGTCCACCACGTGACGGGGATCACGAGCGACGTGCAGGCGAGCGTCGACTTCCACGCGGGCCTCCTGGGCCTCGGCCTCGTCAAGCGCACCGTGAACCTTGGCGACCCGGGGGTGTTGCGCTACATCGGCCGGGCGGACGACGGGCTCCTGCGTGCCCGGCCGGCGGGCGGGGCGCCGTGAGCGCCGGCATGGAGGTACCGCCGGCCGGCGACCAGTGTCACCTGAGCCCGGCCGAGCTGGCCGCCGCCGTCCTGCCCGCGCCGACCGTCGAGGAGGCCGTGCGCCTGGCGAAGGGGTTCGCGGATCCCACCCGCCTGCGCATCCTGGCGCTCCTGCGGCTGGGCGAGGTGTGCGTGCACCAGATCGTCGACGCGTTGGGGTTGGAGCAGTCGGCGGTGAGCCACCAGCTGGGCACGCTGAGGGCGGCGCGCCTGGTGGAGTCGACGCGCCGGGGACGGCACGTCTACTACCGGTTGGCAGACGAGCACGTGGCGGCCATGCTCGAGGGCGTCCTGCTCCACAGCCAGGAGGTCTGACGGTCGCCGGTGACCCCCGCTGGTCATATGAACGGATCGTCATATATAGTGTGGCGTCGGCCGGGAGGTCCGGCGCCACATGTCGACCGCCACGCTCGAGTTGCAGCGGCTCCTACCCGGCCACGCGCCTCTCGAGGACGCCTGCACCACCCAGTTGACAGCGGCGATCGCCGCCCTGCACGGCGTGACGGCCGCGCGACTCGAGCGCGCGGGTGGCAGGGCGCACGTGAGCGTCGATTACGACCAGGGCGCGCTCTCGACCGCCGAGCTGGCGCGCCTGGCGGGCGCCGCCGCCACCGCCGTGGGCCGCCGGTACGAGCACGCCGAGTACCGCCTCGCGGGCCTGCACTGCGGCGACTGCGCCGCCAAGGTCGCGGCGGTGACATCGCGCCTGAGCGGCGTGTTCGACGCCGACGCCAGCTACGCCGCCGAGAAGCTCACGGTCACGCTCGACAGGGAGGTGGCCGCCCCCGCCAAGCTGGTGGCGCAGATCGAGGGGCTCGGTTACCGCGTCCTGTCCGGCCCGGGCGTCGAAGCGCGGGCCGCGCCGGCAGGTGGACCTCACGAGCCCGACGGCGTCTCGCACGGCGCCCCGGGACGGTTCAAGCCCGGCGCCGACCTCAAACTGAGCCTCGTGGCCGGCGCGGCGCTCCTCGTGGGTTTCGTGGCCCAACGGGCCGGGGTCCCCGCCTGGGCCTGGTTGGCCGCCTACCTCGTCGCCTACGCCGCCGGCGGGTGGCACGCCACCAACCACGCCGTGCGGGCCATGGCGGCGGCCAGGTTCGACATCGACCTGCTCATGGTCGTGGCCGCGCTGGGCGCCGCGAGCCTCGGCGCGTGGGCCGAGGGAGCGCTCCTCCTGTTCCTCTTCAGCCTCGGGCACGCGCTCGAGCACCTCGCCATGGACCGCGCCCGCCACGCCATCCGTGCCCTGGCCGACCTGACGCCCAAGAGCGCCCGCGTGCGCCGCGGCGACCGTGAGGTCGAGGTGCCGCTCGCCGACCTGGCCGTCGGCGAGCTGGTGATCGTTCGGCCCGGAGAGCGGGTCCCGGCCGACGGGCGCGTCGTGAGGGGCGCGAGCCACGTCGACCAGGCGCCCATCACCGGGGAGAGCATGCCCGTTCGGAAGGGTGTGGGCAGCAACGTGTACGCGGGCACCATCAACCAGGCCGGCGCGCTCGAGGTGGAGACGACCAGGGCCGCCGAGGACACGACCCTCGCGCGGGTCATCAAGGCCGTGGAGTCCGCGCAGGGCGCCAGGGCGCCCACCCAGCGCTTCACCGACCGCTTCCAGCGCACCTTCTCCCCCATCGTCCTCGGCGCGACCGCGCTGCTGATCGCGCTGCCGCCCCTATTCGGCGTGCCGTTCCACACGAGCTTCATGCGGGCCATGGTCCTGCTCGTCGCCTCGAGCCCTTGCGCCCTGGCGCTCGCCACGCCGTCGGCCGTGCTCGCCGGCATCGCGCGGGGCGCCCGCCGCGGCGTCCTGATCAAGGGCGGGGCCCACCTCGAGAACGCGGGTCGGGCCGACGTGGTGGTCTTCGACAAGACGGGCACCCTCACGACGGGCGCGCCCGAACTCACCGACGTGGTCGCGCTGGACGCCGACGAGGCGCGCCTCCTGCGCCTGGCGGCGAGCCTCGAGAGCCGCAGCGCCCACCCGCTCGCGCGCGCCATCCTCGCAGGCGCCGAACGTCGGGGCGCGGCCGCGGGCGAGGTCACGCGCTTCGAGGAGCTCAGCGGCCGGGGCGTCAGCGGCAGTGTCGACGGCTCGACCGTCCTGCTCGGCAACCGCGCGCACATGCTGGCGGCCGGCGTCCCCGTGTCCGCGGAGGCGGAGGCCGCCGCGGCGGCGCTAGAGAACGCGGGCAAGACGACCGTGTTCGTGGCGGAGGGCGCCGCCGCGGCGAGCGCCGCCGAGCCAAGCGCCGCCGGTCCGCGCCTGGCGGGCGTGCTCGCGCTCCGCGACGAGCCGCGCCCCGCCGCGCGCGCCGCGCTGGCGCGCCTGCGGCGCCTCGGCGTGAAGCGCCTGGTGATGCTCACGGGCGACGACGAGCGCGTGGCCCGGGCGGTGGCGGCCGAACTCGGCCTCGACGAGGTGCGCGCGGGCCTGCTGCCGGAAGACAAGGCGCGCGTCGTCCTCGAGCTCAAGGCGGCCTCCCAGCGGGTGATCATGGTCGGTGACGGCGTCAACGACGCCCCGGCGATGGCCGTCGCCGACGTCGGGATCGCCATGGGCGGCGCCGGCAGCGACGTGGCACTGGAGACGGCCGACATCGCCCTCATGGCCGACGACCTGACCAAGCTGCCGTACGCCGTGTCGTTGTCGCGCGCCAGCCGCCGCATGATCGTCCAGAACCTGGCCGTGAGCCTCGGAGTCATCGCGCTGCTCGTGCCGAGCGCGCTCCTCGGCCTGGCGGGGATAGGCGTCGCCGTCGCGATCCACGAGTCGAGCACGCTGGTGGTCGTGGCCAACGCCTTGCGGCTCCTCGCCTTCGAGGAGCGCGGCGTCACCGCCGCCTGAACGATATGAGCGCATGCTGAGGCATGCGACGACCCAAGGCGAGAGCCGCTCCACCCGGTAACTGGGTGGTGCTGGCGGCCGTGCTTGGCTCCAGCATGGTGTTCCTCGACGGCTCGACCGTGAACGTCTCACTCCCCGCCCTGCAGGCGTCGCTCGGCGCGAGCGTGATCGACGTCCAGTGGGTGATAAACGGTTACACCCTGTTCCTGGCGGCGCTCCTCATGCTCGGTGGGTCGCTAGGCGACCACCTCGGCCGCAAGCGCACGTTCGTCGTCGGCATGGTCTGGTTCACCCTCGCCTCCGTGTGGTGCGGCCTTGCCGCCAACGTGACGCAGCTCATCGTCGGGCGCGCACTGCAGGGCGTGGGCGGGGCCCTGCTGACGCCGGGGAGCCTCGCCCTCATCAACGCGAGCTTCCCCAAGGGGCAACGCGGCGGCGCCATCGGGAGTTGGTCGGCCTTCTCCGCCATCGCCGCGGCGGCGGGACCCATCCTTGGCGGTTGGCTCATCGACACGTTCTCGTGGCGCTGGATCTTCTTCATCAACGTCCCGTTGGCGGCGGCGGCGATCTACGTCACCGTGCGGCACGTGCGGGAGAGCCGCGACGCGCGCGCCGGCGGCCGGCTCGACTACCTCGGCGCCGCGCTCGTCACCCTGGGCCTCGGCGGCGCCGTCTACGCGCTGCTGGAAGCGTCGGCGCGCTCGTGGACCGACCCCGTCATCGTGGTCACCGGGCTCGGTGGCCTGGCGCTCCTGGCCGCGTTCGTCCTGGTCGAGGCGCGCTCGGCCGGGCCGATGGTGCCGCTCGAGCTGTTCCGCTCACGCGTGTTCAGCGGCATCAACGTGATCACCCTGCTGCTGTACGCGAACCTTGCCGGCCTGATGTTCTTCCTCCCCATGTTCCTGATCCAGGTGCGGGGCTTCTCCGCGACCGCGGCAGGAGCCGCCGGCCTGCCGTTGGTGCTGCTCCTGCTCGTCGCCTCGAGCTGGTCGGGCCGCCTGTACGACCGCGTCGGCCCCCGCGCCCCGGTGGGCGGCGGCGCGCTCCTGACGGCGGCGGCACTGGTCATGTTCGTGACGCTGGGCGACGCGCCCACGTTCCTCGTGGCCGTGACGGTGCCGATGATCGTGATGGGGGCGGGCATGGCGCTGCTCGTGGCACCCCTCACGACGACGGTCATGGCCGCCGCGCCCGACGAGTTGGCCGGCACGGCGTCTGGCATCAACAACGCGGTGTCGCGCGTGGCGGGGCTGCTCGCGATCGGGGTGCTGGGCCTCGTGATGCTGGCGACATTCGCCGCCGACCTCGCCGCGACCCTGCCGGCCTCCGACCTGCCGCAGCCCGCCCAGGAGGCGCTCCTCGCCGCCAGGAACGACCTCGCCGGCATGGCCCTGCCCCCCGAGTTGACGCCCCGGCAGGCGGCGGTGGCGCGTGACGCGGTAGGTGGCGCCTTCACCCTCGGCTTCCACCGGGTCCTATACGGCATGGCCGGCGCGGCCGTGGTGGCGGCGCTGCTCGCGGCCACCACCCTGCCGGGGCGGCGCGCAGCGGCGGCGAGCACGGTGGACGACCAGTCCGGCCGGCGCGCCCCGACCTGACCGTCAACCCGAGGGGTACGCCGCCCGGGTCCCGGCCCGGGCCGCGCGTGGCGTGGCAAGCTTGAGTGAGCCGACGCTCGTCGTCGCAAGGAAGGAGCGCCACCATGCAGCTCGGTTTCGCCACCGCCATCCTCCCCGACCTGACGTTGGAGGAGGTCCTCGAGTTCGCCGCTCAGGAGGGTTTCCGCTGGCTCGAGGTCATGTGTTGGCCCGTCGACGCCGGCGACCAGCGGCGCTACGCCGGCGTGACGCACATCGACGTGGCCGGCTTCGGTCCCGACGACGCCGCGCGCGTCAAGGAGCTGTGCGCCCGCTACGGCGTTGGCATCAGCGGGCTCGGCTACTACCCGAACCCGCTCGCGCCCGACGAACGTGAGCGGGCCACCTACGTCGCGCACCTCGAGCGCGTCATCGACGCCGCGGCGCTGCTGGGTGTGGGCGTCGTCAACACCTTCATCGGGCGCGACCCTCGCCTCCCGATCGCGGCGCAGTGGGAGCGGGTCGAGGAGGTGTGGCGGCCGCTGGTGGCGCGCGCGGAGGGCGCCGGTGTGAGGCTGGGTATCGAGAACTGCCCCATGCTCTTCAGCCTCGACGAGTGGCCCGGCGGCAAGAACCTCGCCGTCTCGCCCGAGGTGTGGGAGGAGCTCTTCAGGCGCCTGCCGAGCGACAACCTGGGGCTGAACTTCGACCCGTCGCACCTAGTGTGGCAGGGCATCGACATCGACCGCGCCCTTCGTGATTTCGCGCACAAGCTGGTGCACGTGCACCTCAAGGACGAGCGCGTCGATGCCGAGCTCCTCTACCGCCGCGGCAACCTCGGGCTCGGCTGGCACGTCCCGAAGATCCCCGGCCTCGGCGACATCGACTGGCCCGCGTTCTTCAGGACCCTGACCGACGTGGGCTGGGACGGCCCCGTCGTGATCGAGGTGGAGGACAGGGCGTTCGAGGGCGACCTGGAGGGGCGCAAGGAGGCGCTGCGCGCCTCGGGCGCCTACCTGCGAGCCGTGATGCGTCACGGGGGCTGACGGCGCCCCCGTGACGCCGACGGACGGGCGGCGCGCGCACTCGGCCGCACCGCGGCCTAGAATGTGCACGGAGTAAACCCGTAGGAGGAGGAAACTGATGAGACGTCTTCTGCTCACCATCACCGGCACCCTGTTGCTCGCGGCAGCCGCCGCGCAGTCTTACACCATCGGCATCTCCAACGGTTTCGTGGGCTCGGAGTGGCGCACGCTCATGGTCCAAGACCTCGAGCGCACGGCCGCAGCCATCAAGTCCGAGCAGGGGATCGATGTCACGTTGGTCTTCGAGAACGCCGACGTCGACGTCCAGGGCCAGATCCAGCAGATCCAGAACTTGCTCAACAAGGGCGTCGACGCCATCATCGTCAACCCCAACGACCAGCAGGCCCTCAACCTCGCCCTCGAGGAGGCCGTCGACGAGGGCGTCGTCGTCATCGCCATCGACCAGGAGGTCAGCGCGCAGGGGGCCTACAACGTGGTCATCGACCAGCGCGAGTGGGGCGCCACCAACGCCCGCTGGCTCGCCGAGGCGCTCGGCGGCAAGGGCAACATCGTGATCATCGAGGGCTTCGTCGGCCACCCCGCCAACGAGGACCGCATGGCCGGCGTCATGGACGTGCTCTCCGGTTACCCCGACATCAAGATCGTGGGTCGCGAGTCGGGCGGCTGGGACCAGGCCACGGGCCAGCGCGTGGCGTCCGACATGCTCGCCTCCCTGCCCGGCATCGACGGCATCCTCACCCAGGACGGCATGGCGCAAGGGATCCTCACGGCCGTCCGCGCCGCCAACCCCACGCCGTTCCCCATCATGACGGGCGAAGCGTACGCCGGTTACCTGCGACTCTGGGACGAGACGAGCAAGGAGCACCCCGGCTTCAGCTCCGTCGCGGTCGTGAACCCTCCGGGGATCGCGTCCAGCGGCCTGCGCGTCGCCCTCGAGTTGTTGCAGGGCCGCAAGGTCGACGAGTCGCAGCTCGGCGGCACCTTCGGCAACACCCTCTACGTCCCCATCCCGTTCGTCATCACCCAGGACGGCCTGGCCGCGGCGCTCGCCGAGTACGCCGACAAGCCCGACAGCTACGCCATGGACGGCATCATCACGCAGGAGGACGCCGCGGCGTTCATGCAGTAAGGCGCAGCGCTCGAAGGGGCGGCCCGCCGGCTCGGCTTCACGGCCCGGGCCGGCGGCCGCCCCCTCTCTCCCGTCACATGCCAGAATCCGCCTTCCATCAAGACAACCGCAGGTCGACGCCGCTGAAGAGGGCACCACTCATCAGCGCACGGAACGTCGCCAAGCGATACGGCGCCGTTCGCGCGCTGGTGGACGGCAACGTCGAGATCCACCCCGGCGAGGTCGTCGCGTTGCTGGGCGCGAACGGTAGCGGCAAGAGCACCCTCGGGAAGGTGATCACGGGCATGACCCGCCCCGACGGCGGGCAGCTGCAGTTCGACGGCACCACCGCTCCGGTCACGTCGCCGGAACACGCCCGCCGGCTCGGCGTGAGCGCCGTCTACCAGGAGCTCTCGCTCGTGCCGGACCTCACCGTCGCCGAGAACGTCTTCCTCGGCAACGAGCCGACGCGGCTGGGCGGCCTCGACCGCCGCCTCATGCAGCACCGCACCGCCGAGCTACTCGAGAGCTTCGCCGGCGTGTTCACCGTGCCGGTGACACCCGGCACGGTCGTCGGCAACCTTCCACCGAGCGAACGACAACTGGTCGAGGTGGTCAAGGCCTTGTCGCGGCAACCGCGCGCCCTCATCCTCGACGAGGCCACGGCCTCGCTCGACGGGCGGCAGGTCGACAGGCTGTTCGAGCTGATGGCGGGGTGGCGCGACCAAGGTCTGGGGCTCGTGTTCGTCTCCCACCGCATGGACGAGATATTCCGCGTGGCCGACCGGGCCGTCGTGCTGCGTGACGGGGCGACCGTCGGTCAGCTCCAGCTCCGCGGCGGCGACGACCGCCGCACGGCGGAGCGGAAGCTGGTGGAGCTCATGACGGGTGGTGGCGAGGCTGGGGCACTGCTCCTCGACGAGGCGCGCCCCCGCGCCGCGGTCGACCGCGCCGCACGGGAGCCCGCCCTCCGCCTGCGCGGCTTCGCCAGCGGGATCCTCGCGCCACTCGACCTGGAGGTGGGCGCGGGCGAGCTGCTCGGCCTAGGGGGTCTGCAGGGTCAGGGCCAGAGCCGGCTGCTCTTGGCCCTGTTCGGGGCGGCGCCGCACCGGGGCAGCGTGGAGTTGGACGGCCGCCGCGTGCGCGTCGCCTCGCCGCGCCAGGCGGTGCGGGCGGGCATCGCGTACGTGCCGGGTGACAGGAACCGCGACGGGCTCCTGGCCGTGAGACCGATCCTCGAGAACCTCCAGCTCCCGAACTGGGAGCGGTACGGGACGCCCTTGCGGGTCGGCGCCGCCCGCAAGGACGCGCAGATGGTGGCGAGCGACCTCAACGTGCGCTTGGCGGGGCTCGACGCGAACGTCTCCACCCTCTCGGGCGGCAACGCCCAGAAGATCGTCATAGGCAAGTGGCTCCTCAGACGCCCGCGCCTCCTGCTGCTCGACGACCCGACCAAGGGCATCGACGTCGAGGCGAAGGAGGAGTTCTACAGGCTGCTCGCGCGCCTGCAGGCGGACGGCACCACCGTGCTCTTCACGTCGTCGGACGACGCGGAGCTGCTCGGGCTCTGCGAGCGGGTGGTCGTGCTGCACGACGGGCGCGTCACCGCCGAGCTCACGGGCCCCACGCTCGACAAGGGGAGCCTCGTGGCCGCCTCCCTGGGGGCCCGGTGATGCGCGCGGCGCCGGCGGGCGCGGCGCGGTTCCGCAACCTGACCTTCCTCGTGCCGCTGCTGGTGCTGGCGCTGGCGGTACTGCTCAACTACCTCCTGCAACCGAACCTGTTCCAGCCGCGTGTACTGAACGGCAACCTGCGGGTGATGCTGCCGCTCATGGTCCTGACGGCCGGCCAGGCGGTGGTGATCCTGGCGGGCGGGATCGACCTCTCCGTCGGGGCGGTGGTGTCGCTCGTGAACGTCCTGCTGGTCACGCTCGTCACCCCCGACTCCGGCCCGGCCGAGGTCCTCCTGGGCCTGGCCGTCGGCGTGGCCGTCGGCGCGCTCACCGGCGCGGTGAACGGCGTCTGCGTGGCGTACCTGCGCCTGCAGCCGATCGTGACCACCTACGCCACCTCGTTCCTCTTCTCGGGCGTCGCCTTGGCGGTCTTGCCGCGCCCGGGCGGGGCGCTGCCCCGCGGCCTGACCACCTTCTACCGCTCGGCGCCCTTCGGCGTCCCGGCGGCCGCGTACGGCGTGGCGCTGCTGCTCCTCGTGTGGTGGCTCCTCAGGCGCACGCGCTTCATGCAGCACGTCTACGCCGTCGGCGGCGCGGCCGCGGCGGCGCGGGCCAGCGGCGTGAGCGTCAGCTGGATCAGGTTCTCCAGCTACGTCGTCATGGGCGTGTTCGCCGCCTTCGCCGCCGCGATGCTCACCCTGTCCACCGGCTCCGGCAACGCGCGCCTCGGCGACGCCATGACGCTCCCGTCCATCGTCGCCGTGGTGCTCGGCGGCACGCGACTCGCCGGCGGCGCCGGGGGCGTGACGGGCGCCGTCATCGGGGTGGCCATCCTCACTGTCATCCGCAACCTGATAACGTTCGCCAACGTCCCCACCTGGTACCAGACCCTCGTCGACGCGGTCATCATCCTGGCCGCGCTGGCCGGGCCCGGCCTCGTCAGGCGCCTGAGGGGCTCCAGATGAGGGCGAGGATGCCGCGCGTGCCGCCACCCGTCGTGGCGCTGCTGCTCTCCGTGCTGCTCTTCTTCGCGGCCGGCGTCCTGCAACCGGGCTTCCTCAACGTCGACCAGGCGATCAACATCGTGCGGCTGGCGGCCTTCCTTGGCATCATCGCCGCCGGGCAGACGCTCGTGATCATCTCGGGCGGCGAGGGGATAGACCTGTCGGTCGCTAACGTCGTCACGCTGGGCGCCATCCTCACGTTCATGGTGTCGGGCGGGGCGAGCGAACGGCTCCTGCCGGCGGTCGCGGTCGCTCTGGCCGTGGGCGCCGTCATCGGTCTCGTCAACGGCCTCGGCATCGTGGCCCTGTCGATCCCGCCGCTGGTGATGACCCTCGGCATGGCCGGGGTCGTCAAGGGCACCATCCTGGCCGTCACGCAGGGCGACATCCCCGGCGGGGTGCCGCCGCTCCTCGCCAAGCTCGTGACGGGGCGACTCCTGGGCCTGCCGGGCGTGCTCTACCTGTGGTTGCTCCTGGCGCTTCTGATGTGGGGGCTGCTGGAACGCACAGGGTACGGCAAGCGCCTCTTCGCGGTCGGCGTGAACCGCAGCACGGCCCGGCTGTCCGGGGTGAACGTGCCACTTACCGTCGTCATCACCTACACCCTCAGCGGTCTGCTGGCGGCCCTTGGCGGCGTGCTGCTGCTCGGCTTCACGCAGCGCGTCTTCCTCAGCCTCGGCGATTCCTACCTGTTCCCGTCCATCGCCGCCGTCGTTGTCGGCGGCACCGTCTTGGCCGGGGGGCGCGGCTCGTACGTTGGCACCATGGCCGGCGCGCTCGTCCTGACCATGGCCGAGAGCCTCCTGCGCGCCATGCGCATCGGCGAGGCCTACCAGATGATCGTCTTCGGGCTCATCTTGGTGGCGCTGCTGGCCGTGTACGGCCGTCAGCGCGACAGCGCCTGAGCGCGGCCCCCGGCCTCGCCTGGCCCCCTGCCTCGCCTGGCCCCGGCCCCGCCGGGCCCTCGCCCCCGCCGGGCCCCCGGCCCCGCCGGGCCCCCGGCCCCGCCGGGCCGCCTAGAGCGGCGCCGCGACCACCAACGTCCAGAAGAGCTCCTCCTCGGCCGCCCCGAGGTGCCTGACCTCCGGGAGCATGATCGCCGAGCAGTGCGCCGGGCTGCCCATCCAGGCCGTCACGACCACCTCGGGCGTCGGCTGGTTCCAGGCCACGTTCTCCGCCACCAACGACCAGCGGTAGCCGGCCCGCGTCACGCGGTCGCCGACACGCGAGCCGTCGCTGCCGACGTGACCCATGAAGGCGTGACCCGCCTGGTCCGCGCTGTGGGCACGAGCGGCGGCCACCAGGTGCGGCTCCAGCGTCAGCGCCGCCGCCGGCGCCATCCTCTCGCCGCCGCACACGGCTCCCCGCGCGCGCTCCGCGTTCACGAGCTCGAGGATCCGTTGGGCGACCGGACCGTAGCCGGCGGGTGGCGCGGTTGTGGCGGCGACCGCGCGCCGCGGCGCGCAGCCGGCCAGGGCCAGGCAGGTGGCGGCGAGGAAGATGGCGACGACGCGACGTGAAGGGGGCATGGTGGGCGGACGATACGGGCCCGGCCCTTCCGCGGCTGTGGCGGATGCCACTGCCCACCACGGCCTCACCGGGCGGAACCGAGTCGCCCGGTGAGGCCGTGTAACGGCCGCCACCGACCCCGCTCACGCCGTTGACCAGGGCCGGCGCGGTGACGTATATTGCTGAGCGTACCGGTCGGATAATACACCATGCCAGGGAGCGAGATGAACAGCGCATCTCAAGCGTCGGCGCGGGCGCGACGGTGACGGGGGACGCAGTCGGCCACGAGCCGGCCCACCTACCCCTCCTCCTATCGGAGGACGGCTACGTCCCGCTCTACCTACAGCTCGTCCACCAGATCAGGCACCTGATCACGAGCGGCGGCCTCGCCGCCGACGACCGCCTGCCGTCCGTGCGCGAGCTGGCCCAGCAGCTCGTCGTGAACGCCGGCACCGTGGCCCTCGCCTACCGAACCCTCCAACTCGAGGGGCTGATCGAGAGCCGGCGGGGGCGCGGCACGTACGTGGCCGCCGTGGGCGACGGCTCCGGGCGCTTCGCCCACCGCCAGCGCGCACTCGAGGAGGCCATCGACTCCCTCCTCGACCGCGCCGGCGCCCTCGGCTTCGACGCCGCCACCGTCAGCCAGTACCTCTACGGCCGCGCCCAGCGCCCGCGCAGCTTGCCCATCGTCGTCGTCATGCCCGAGCTCCGCGGCGCGGAGAAGTACGCCCGCCTCGTCGCCGCCGAGCTGCCGCCCGGGCTCACGGTCGAGGCGCACAGCCTGACGCTTGAGGAGGTGGAGAACGGCGCCGCCAGGGTGCTGGACGCGTACCGCACGGCGTTCTTCACCTTCACGTTCCCGGCCCACGCCCCCGCCGTCACGGCCCGCCTGCTCGAGCTGGGGCTCGACGTCGAGGTGGTCGGCATCACGGCGCAGCTGACCCCCGCCACCACGGCCCGCCTCCGCGCCCTCGACCCGGCCGCCAAGCTCGCGCTCGTGGCCGAGGCCCGCACGGTCAACGTCGCCCTCAACCTGATGGCGCAGTTCAGCCCGCTCGACCTCAAGCGGCTGACCGTCTTCACGGAGCTGTCACCGCGCGCCGACGTGATCGGCGCCGACTGCGCCACCTACATCCATACCTTCGGAGCCACGCCCCACCTCGAGGCCCTCGGCATCGAGCCGTCGCGCCGGCTCGAGCTGAACTTCACCCTGAGCGACGAGGCGCGCGCCCGGTTGCGGCAACTGCTCGACGGGGTGGGGCACGGCGCGCTCCAGCGACCTCCGGAACTCCTACTCGACACGTGAGGGAGCCGGCCGCCGGCCCCCCTCGCTGCCCAGTCGCCCGGAGGGGAAGATGACGGTCCACAGGAACTACGTCGCAGGCGAGTGGCGTGACGGCGCCACCGCCCGCGTGAACGACGACCCGTCGGACCTCGACGCGCCCGTCGGCGTCTTCGCCGAGGGCACGGCCGACGACGTCCGCGACGCGGCGGCGGCGGCCAGAGAGGCGGCGCCTGCCTGGGCGGCGGTGCCCGCCGGCGAGCGCGCCGACCTGCTCCACGCCGTGGCGCTGGAGCTCGCAGCCCGCCGCGAGGAGCTCGGCGAGCTCCTCTCCCGGGAGGAAGGCAAGACCCGCGCCGAGGGGGTCGCGGAGGTCGGACGCGCCGCCGACCTCTTCCGCTTCTACGCCGCCGAGGCCTTCCGGGTGGGAGGCGAGCTCCTGCCGAGCGCCCGCCGGGGAGTGGCGATCGAGGTGCACCGTCGCCCCGTGGGCGTGGTGGGAGTGATCACGCCGTGGAACTTCCCCATCGCCATCCCCGCCTGGAAGATCGCCCCGGCGCTGGCCTACGGCAACTGCGTGGTCTTCAAGCCGGCGGAACTCACGCCCGCTTGCGCCTGGGAGCTGACCGCCTGCCTCGACCGCGCCGGGTTCCCGCCCGGCGTCTTCAACCTCGTGATGGGGCGAGGCGAGGAAGTGGGCGCGGCCATCACGGCGTGCCCGGACGTCGACGCCGTGACGTTCACCGGCTCGACGGAGGTGGGCCGCCGCGTCGCCGCCGCCACCGCGGTCCGGTTCGCCAAGGCGCAGTTGGAGATGGGCGGCAAGAACGCCCTGGTGGTACTGGACGACGCGGACCTGGACCTGGCCGCCGCCCACGCCGCCAGCGGCGCCTTCGCTTCCACCGGCCAACGCTGCACCGCCTCGAGCCGCCTGATCGTCACGGACGCCATACACGACGACTTCGTGGGGCGGCTGGCCGCCCGCACGCGCGCCCTCCGCGTCGGACCGGCCCTCGACCCCGTCACCGACGTCGGCCCGGTGGTGGACGCCGCCCAGCTCGAGCGCGACCTCGCCTACCTACGAATAGGCGTCCAGGAGGGCGCCCGCCACCTGCTCGGCGGCGAGCTCGTGACCAGGGGCACGCGCGGGCACTTCCTCACCCCCGCCCTCTTCGTGGGTTCCACGGCCAGCATGCGCCTCAACCGGGAGGAGGTGTTCGGGCCGGTGGCGGCGGTCATCCGGGTGGCCGACTACGAGGAGGCCCTGGCGGTGACCAACGACAGCGACTACGGTCTGGTGGCGGGCATCATGACCGGCTCTCTCCGCCACGCCGAGCACTTCAAGAGGCACGCGCAGGCTGGCATGACCATGGTCAACCTGCCGACCGCGGGCCAGGAGTACCAGGCGCCCTTCGGCGGGCTGAAGGGCTCGAGCTACGGGCCGCGGGAGCAGGGCGCGCAGGCGCGCGAGTTCTTCACGACCACCACCACGGCGTACGTCAACCACTCCGCCGGCTGACGCCCGCGCCGGCCGACCCCGCCAGGGCGGTTCCCACCGCCTGCGCCGCGGCGAACGCCTCGGCCAGCTCGCGCTCCCCGATCCCCGGGAAGCTGAGGCGCATGGAGGGCAGGTCGAGCGCCCGCGCTAGCACCCCCGCGCTCACGACGGGATCCGTGAGGTAGGCGCCGGCTCCGAGCTCCGCCAACGTCATGGGGCAGCCCAAGCGGGCGAACAGGCGCGCGTGGCGCTCGATCTCGGCGTCGTCACGGCCCTCCAGCGCGAGCTGGACGAGGATGCCGAAGGCGAGGATCTCGCCGTGCAGGGCGCTCCTCGTCCCGGGGACGAGGGTGAGGGCGTTGTGCACGGCGTGGGCCGCCGCCAGCTTGGCGCCCTCGCCCGCCAGGGCGCCGACGAGACCCGGCCACAGCACCGCCGCCTCCGCCACCTCGCGGCGCTTGGCAGTGTCGCGCCCAGCCGCCACGGCGCCGGGGCCGTCGTCGAACACGAGCGTCTCCAGCGCGTCGCAGAGCGCGAGCGCGGCGACCGCGCCGGCTCCGCCCCCTCCCGTCCGGGCGAGGCCGAAGCGGACCTCGACGACCTTAGCCAGGGCGTCGACGAGGCCGGCCGCGAGGTGACGGTCGGGCGCGGCCGCCAGGACGGCGGGGTCGACCAGGGCGTAGGCGGGCGGCCGCGCCGTGAGGCGGCTGCGAACGTACGCGCCCGCGGGGGTGTACTCCACCACGACGGCGGTGGCGGCGGCGCATGTCGCCGGGCTGGTGGGCACGAGCACGCAGGCGAGGCCGGCGGCCTCGGCCGCCGCCTTGGTGACGTCCAGCACGCGGCCTCCTCCCACACCCACCAGCAGGCTCGCGCCGAGCGCCGCCCGCGCCGCCGCCGCGGCGAGCTCCGGGCGGCACGGGCCGTCGACGGCGTAGGCGGCTCGGCGCAGGCCGGCGCGTTCGAGGGCGGCCTCGACGCCGGGCCGCACGAGGTCGAGGCCCACGCCGCCGTGCACGAGCAGGACGCCGGCGCCCGCACGCCCACCGCCAAGCGCGAGCGCCACGCGGCCCACCTCCTCGAGCGCCCCGTCGCCGCTCAGGTAGTGGGTCGGCGCGAGCACGGCCAGGGTCGTCATCCGCCGGCGGGCTGCCGCTCTCCCCCACCGCCCGGCGCGGTCGCCGCGTCGACGGCGGCGTCGGACGCCGAGCCGTTCGCTTCGGCGCGCGCCAGGCGCCGCTCGAACGTCTCGCCCCCTCGCGCCCAGTGCGTCGGGGCGATCTCGTAGATGATGACCTCGGTGCCCTCCGCCTTCGCGCCGTTGGCGACCATGACCTCGGTGATGCCGCGGATGATGGCCTCGCGCACCTCCCGGCTCCGCTCGAAGATCTCCACCCTTACGATGGCCACGCTCAATCCTCTCCGCCGACCGCCGCGCGGCCCGGCCAGACCCGCGCGAACACGCGCAGGAAGTTCCCGCCGGCGATGCCGGCGATGTCGTCCTCCGAGTAGCCACGCTCCCGGAGCAGCCCGTACACGCTCACTATCTCCGGGTACCACGCGAAGCCGTCCACGAACCGCTCCGGGGCCCGCCAGTAGGTGGTCACGTACTTGTTCATCTCCGTCATCACGGTCTTGTAGTGCGGGCCGTGCTTGTCGTGATCGTGGCGCGGGTACGAGCCGAGGCTGAAGTCGGTCCCTATCCCGATGTTCTCGGTGGTGCCGAGCAGGTCGGCCAGGTAATCGATGTGATCGAGGTAGTCGTGCACGGTGGGTCGCGCCGTCATGCCCGCCTTGAAGACGAGCGGCCCCCAGTTGACGGTGCCGATGACCCCGCCTCGCGCCGCCACGGCCCTGATCTGCTCGTCGTCGACGTTGCGCGGGTTGTCCACCAGCCCCTTCGGGTTGGCGTGCGAGAACACGACCGGGTTGACGCTCGCCTCGGCGATCTCGAGGCTCGCGCGGCGCGACACGTGCGACAGGTCGAGCACCACCCCCACCCTGTCGCACTCGGCCACCACGGCGCGGCCCAGCCCCGACAGGCCCGCGTCCGTGTGCTCGAGCACCCCGCCGCATAGGAGGTTGTCGCGGTTGTAGGCGGGGATGAGCATCCGCAGCCCGAGGCGCTGGAACGCCTCCACCCGCTCCGGCGCGGCGCCGATGAACTCGCCGTCCTGCGACGCGAGGAGGAGGCACGCGCGCCCCTCCCGCTTCGCCTCCAGGATGTCGGCCACGTCGAGAGCGATGCGCAGGTTAGGGTGGCGGCGCACCGCCGCGTGCCAGTACATCAGGTCGCTGAGCGCGGTGTCGAGACCGACCTGCGTTCCCAGCGCCGTCACGGCGAAGACGTCGCAGCCCAGGCGGTGCGCGAACGCCAGGTCGGCGTCGGGCCAGATCTGCATGCAGCCGTCGACGAACACGTGCGGCTGCTCCTCGGCGAGGAGCGGGTGGAACCCGCGGTTGGGCCGCTCGTGGAGCGGGTCGTGCGGTAGCGGCGAGGAGGTGAGCGGCGAATCGGTCACGGTTGGGTCCCTTCCGGCCCGGGCTCAGTAACCGAGCTCCGGGTGGCGCATGGTGTTGACCAGCTCCTCGCCGGCCAGGAAGCGCCTCAGGTTGGCGCGGAACTCGGCCACGACGCGCGCGAGGTTGCCTGGCGACCTGTACGAGGTGTGGGGCGTGATCAGCAGGTTGGGCGCCTCCCACAGCGGGTCGGTGGGGGGTAGGGGCTCCACGTCGAAGGCGTCGAGGGCGGCGCCAGCCAGGTGCCCCGACTCCAGGGCGACCACGACCGCGCCGGCGTCGACGATCCCGCCGCGGGCCACGTTCACGAGGTACGACCCCCGAGGCATGGCGGCCAGCTCGGCGGCGCCGACGAGGCCGCGCGTCTCCGGCGTGAGCGGGCAGGCGACCACAGCTACCTGCGCCCAGCCGAGCAGCTCCAGGAGCTCGCCCGGGCCGTGCACGTGCTCGAAGTGCTCGAGCGGGGCCGGGTGGCGCTTCAGGCCGCGCAGCCGCATGCCGAGCGCCGCTGCGCGCCAGGCGATCTCGGCCCCGATGGCGCCTGCGCCTATGACGCCGACGCGCAGGCCGGCGAGGTCGAGCGGCTCGTGCTCGAGCCAACGCCGCTCGCGTTGCGCCGCCGCGAAGAGGGGGAGGCCCTTCACGAGCGCGCTCACGACGGCGAGGGTGAACTCTCCGATGGGGTAGGCGTAGGCGGCGGCGGAGCGCGTGAGGGCGATGCCGCGGGCGGGGATCTCGGGCACCCACGCCCAGTCGAAGCCGGCGGTGCTCGTGTGCACCCACCTGAGGGCGGGGGCCGCGGCGAGCACGGCGCTCAGTTGCGGTTTGCCGAGGCCGACGCGCAGGAGTGCCACGGCGTCCTCGGCGCCGGCGGGCACGCCCGCCCGCGGGGTGAGGGGCGTGAACGTCACGCCGGGGAAGGCGTCTGCCAGCTCCGCCGCGTGTGAGGCGGTGACGGCCGGCGACAGCAGCACCCTCACGCCGGCGGCGGGCCGTTCCGATGCGCTTGGGATGGTCATGTCAGTCGCTCCCCTGGCGCGGGTCGAGGATGTCGCGCAAGACGTCGCCGACGGCGTTGAGCGCGAGAACGGCCAGGAGGATCATCACGCCGGGGTAGACGGCGAGGCGCGGAGCGATCCACAGGTAGTGCTGGCTCGCGGTGAGCATGTTGCCCCACGACGCGAGCGGAGGCAGGATGCCGAGCCCGAGGAAGCTGAGGCCGGCCTCCACGAGCATCACCAAGCCGACCTGCAGCGACGTGGCGACGATGAGCGACGGCGCCGCCTGCGGGAGGAGGTGCTTGAACATCAGCCGCGCCTCCCCCACGCCGGCGGCCCTCGCCGCCATGACGAACTCCTGCTGCTTGAAGCGCAGGACCTCGGCGCGCACGATGCGGGCGACGCCCATCCAGCGCGTCAGCGCGAGGGCCAGCACCAGCACGGTGGGCGACGAGCCCCAGATGGAGACGATGATCAGGAGCAGGAAGAAGGTGGGGATGGCCATGAAGCCGTCGGTGAGCCGCATGATCGCCTGGTCGACGAGCCCGCCGTAGTAGCCGGCCACCACCCCTACGAGGCTGGCCACCAGCACGGTGATGGCGGCGCTGGCGAAGCCCACTGCCAGGCTCACCTTCCCGCCGGCCAGCAGGCGCGCGAACACGTCGCGGCCGTTCTCGTCCGTGCCGAGCCAGTGCTCGGAGCTGGGTGGCGCGAAGGTGTTGCGCAGGTCGATCTTGTTGGGATCGCTCAGGCCGAGGTGGGGTCCGACCAGGACGGCCACCACCACCAGGAGCAACCACAGCGTGCCGAGGAACGCGGTGCGGTGAGCGAACCAGAGCTGCAGGCCGCGGCGCAGGCGCCCACCGGGGCGCGGCGACGGGGCCGTCACGAGTAGTGGACCCTCGGGTCGAGGAGCGGGTAGGTGGCGTCTATCACCAGGTTGGACACCACGACCATCAGCGACACGAAGACGGTGACGCCGAGGATGAGCGGCGTGTCTCGGCGCAGCGCCGCGTCGACGGCCAGCTGCCCGAGGCCCGGCCAGCTGAACAGGGTCTCGACGACGGCGCTGCCCCCTATGAGGCGGGGCAGCGCCACGCCGAACACGGTGACGACGGGGATGAGGGCGTTCTTGAGGACGTGCTTGCGGTCGACGGCGCCGCGCGCCAGCCCCTTGCTGCGCGCCGTGCGCACGTAGTCCTGCCGCATGGTCTCGAGCCAGGCGGAGCGCGTGTAGCGCGTCAGTTCCGCCAGGGTCGAGGTGCCGAGGACCACCGCGGGCATCACCAGGTGAGCGAGCTGATCCGCCAGGCCGCCGCCGCGGGAGCCGATGGTGCGGATGCCCGACGCCGGCAGCCACTCGAGCTGCACGGCGAAGAGCACGATGAGGAGGATGCCGAGCCAGAAGTTGGGCGTGGCCAGGAGCGTCCCCGACACCACGCCGGCGGCCTGGTCGACGAAGCCGTTCTGGTGGCGCGCGGCGGCGACCCCGAGCGGCACCCCTACGGCCACCGCGAACAGCGCCGCGCTGAGGCCGAGCTTGAGCGTTGCCGGCAGCCGCTCCACGACCATGGCCCCGACCGGCCGGCCCGCGTAGGAGAGCGAGGCGCCGAGGTCGCCACGCAGGAAGTTGCCGAGCCACTGCACGTACTGCTCGTGCACCGGTCGGTCGAGGCCGAGGTTGCGCCCGAGGCGCGCCGCCTCCTCGGCGGAGATGTTCGGGTTCATCAGGATCGACAGCCCCCCGGGCGCGGCCTGGATCATCACGAACGTGGCCGTGATCACGAGCCAGAGCACGAGCAGCGCGGCCAGCGCCCGGCCTAGCAGGTAGCGCGCCACCTACGGCGCTCCCCCGTTACCTCGGCCTCGGCGGCGTCGCGCACCCGCCCTCCCCCCGACGTCCGTCACGTCACCTGCCCGAGTCGACGTAGAGGAGGTACGTGAAGGGGGTCGACAGCTTCAGCTCGCCCTTGGGGACGCCGCCGACCCGCGTCGAGACGGCCATCAGCTGCTCGCGGAGGAAGAACGGCACGACGGGCGGGTCGGCGTGCAGCAGCTCCTGCGCCTGCTGGTAGTACCGCCCCTGCAACTGGCGGTCGCTCGTCTGGATGGCGGCCTGCACCAGGGCGTCCACCTCGTGGTTGACGTAACCGCGCGCGTTGGGGCCGTCGCTCGTGTAGATGCGCCGGAACCAATCGACGTTGGGAACGGGGAACTCGGCCATGCGAGCGGCGAAGACGCGGTTGCGGGTGTCCTCGATCCAGCGGCCCGTCCGCTCGGCGGCGACGTACTCGACGTCCATCCCGAGCGCCTCGAACTCGTCCTGCAGGATGAGGCCGATCTGCTCGCGTTGCACGTTGCCGCGGTCGACGAGGAGGGGGAAGGCGAACTCGCGGCCGTCCTTGTCGATGGTGCCGTCGCCGTTGGTGTCGGTCCAGCCCGCCTCGGCCAGGATGCGCTTGGCCAGCTCCGGGTCGTAGGCGTACGGCTCGATGTCGGGCGCGGGGATCTCGGAGAGCACGAACGGGATGTAGGCGCCGTTCATGTTCCAGCCGCGGCCGAGACCGACGGTCTCTAGGATGAGGTCGTGGTCGATGGCGTGCGCCATGGCGATGCGCACGCGCGGGTCCGCGAAGAGCGGCGCGTAGGGGCCCTCGAAGGCGAAGTCGAGCACGGCGTAGCGGCTCGAGCTCACGGGGATGACCTCGACGCGCTTGTCGTTGGCGAGGGCGGCGGCGTGGGTGGGCTCGATGTCGGTCCAGTCGATGTCGCCGGCGCGGAGGCGGGCGACGCGCACGTTCATGTCCGGCACGATCGAGAAGACGAGCGTGTCGAGGTTGGGCCTGCCGAGGAAGAAGTCGTCGAAGGCGGCGAGCTCGATGTAGGAGCCGGTCTGCAGTCCGACCAGCTTGAACGGGCCGCTGCCGACGGGCTTGGCGGTGTTGAGCTCCACCGCATCGGCGAGCTTGGCGTACTTCTCGAACAGGTGGCGGGGTAGCGGCTGCAGCGCGCCGAGCGCGAGGCGGTCCGGGAAGAGCCCGTCGACCTGGGAGAGGTGGAAGGTGACGGTGTGCTCGTCGACGACCTCGACCCGCTCGACGTGCTTGACGTCGGCGTAGCTCTGGGCGTTCTCGGTCGGGTCGAGGATGCGGTCGAAGGTGAACTTGACGTCGTGAGCGGTCAGGGGCACGCCGTCGTGCCACTTGGCGTCGGGGTGGAGGTGGAAGGTCCAGGCGGTCACGTCGGCGTTGGCTTCCCAGCTCGTGGCGAGGTAGGGCACGATCTCGAACGTCTCCGGGTGCTGGGCGGTGAGGGGCGCGAACAGGGCCCCCTGGACGATGGAGGAGCTGAGCTCGCCGGGCAGGATCGGGTTGAGGCTCTCCGGTTGGGCGGGCAGGGCGATGGTGACGGTGCCGCCTTGCGGCGCGCCCTG
>JACFNR010000034.1:26717-31304 GCA_019454765.1 Trueperaceae bacterium
TGCGGCGCGCCCTGGGGCGCCCCTTGGGCGGCGCCCAGCAGGAGCGCGGGCAAGAGGAGCAGTGCCGCCGCCGTCGAGATGAACCGCTTCGCGAGCTGACTGGTCATGCCTGGCCTCCATGGGTGGGGGTGGCCCACGCCGGTCGTCGGCTCGCTCCAGAGCGCCGGGCGTCGCGCCCGCCTGAGTGTATCGCCGAGCCGGTACACCAGCTTACGGACGACCGGCGAAGCCGTCAACCGCAAACCCGCGGCATGCGCCCCGGGGCGCATGCCGCGGGGGCACACACGCGGCGGAACGGCGTGGCACGCGTGCTAGAGTCGGCGGGCAAGGTCTCCCAGACCCCACTCTGAAGTTCCACGGAGGCGATCCATGAGGCAGTCCCTGAGGTTCATGCTCGTGGCCATGTCGGCGGCGCTGCTGTCGCTCGGCGCGGCGCAAGCGCCGATCACCATCAGCATCGGCTTCAACCCCACTCAGAACTCCGACCTCGTCACCACCGCGGCCAACGGCATCGCCAGCTACGTCGAGTCGCAGTTGGGCGGCGCGGTCGAGGTCAAGGTCTTCATCCCCACCGACTACCGCGGCCTGATCGAGGCCATGGGCTCGGGCAACCTCGACTTCGCGTTCTTCCCGCCCGACGGCTTCGTGGTGGCGAACCGCGAGGTCGACGCCATGGTCCTCCTCAAGTCCGTGCGCAACGGCAACCCCTACTACTGGTCGGCCATCATCGTGCGCAAGGACAGCGGCATCACCAGCCTGGGCGACCTCGAGGGCAAGTCGATCGCCTGGATCGACCCCAACTCGGCCGCGGGTTACACCTTCCCGCGCGCGGAGCTGATAACGGCCGGCATCAACCCCGACGAGTTCTTCAGCAAGCAGGTCTTCGCGGGCGGCCACGACGCCGCGGTGCTTGCCGTCCTCAACGGCTCCGTCGACGCCGCCGCCACCTTCGCCAACGACGACCAGAACGTCTCCGGCGCCTGGACCCAGTTCCTCGACCCCGACCAGGCCAGCCAGCTCACCGCCATCTTCTACTCACGCCCCATCCCCGGCGACACCTTCAGCGTGTCGCGGAAGTTCGCCGACGAGCACCCGGCCCTCACCTACCAGGTCGCCGCGGCCATAGCCACCATCAAGGCGCCCGAGAACAACCTCCTCGTAGACCTCTACCGCATCGACTACATGATCCCGGCAGACAGCGCCGACTACGCCGTGGTGCGCGACACCAGGCGCATCCTCGGCCTCGACAAGGACTGACGGGGCGGGCCACCGGGTGCCGCGCCCCGGCGCGGCACCCGGCACCTGCACGCCTGGGCCACGATGATCGAGGTCTCGAACCTGAGCAAGGTCTTCCCGGACGGCACGCGGGCCCTCGCCGGGGTGAACGTCACCGTCCCCGACGGCGATTTCGTGGCCGTCATCGGCCTATCCGGCGCCGGCAAGTCGACGTTCCTGCGCTGCCTGAACCGCCTCGTCGACCCGAGCGAGGGCGCCATCCGGGTGGGCGACCGCGATGTCGCCGGTCTCCGCGGCCGCCAGCTGCAGCACTACCGTAGGACCGTCGGCTTCATCTTCCAGCAGTTCAACCTGGTCCAGCGCCTTAGCGTGCTCGACAACGTCCTCAGTGGGCGCCTCGGTTACCACCCGACGTGGCGGGGCCTGCTCGGCCTCTACACCGACCACGACCGGGAGCTGGCCCTGGCGGCCATCAGGTCGGTC
This sequence comes from Trueperaceae bacterium, assembly GCA_019454765.1. Lineage (NCBI taxonomy): Bacteria > Thermotogati > Deinococcota > Deinococci > Trueperales > Trueperaceae > Trueperaceae bacterium. The sequence continues at coordinate 28,437 of JACFNR010000034.1, forward strand.
GGGCTCGCCGGCAAGGAGGACGCCCGCGTGGACCAGCTCTCCGGCGGCCAGCAGCAGCGCGTCGCCATCGCGCGGGCCATGGCCCAGGAGCCGCAGCTCATCCTGGCGGACGAGCCGATGGCGAGCCTCGACCCGCGCCTCTCCGACGTGATCCTAGGCATCCTGCGCGACTACAACGAGGCCAAGGGCGTGACCGTCCTGGTCAACATCCACGTGCTGGACCTCGCCAAGCGCTACGCCAAGCGCGTCCTCGCCTTCAACAAGGGCGCGCTCGTCTTCGACGGGCCCGTCACGAGCCTCGACGACCAACTCGAGACGCGCATCTACGCCGGCTCGTTGGAGGCGCTCTGATGTGGGGCGCCCTCGTCGCGGGCGTCGCCGCGGCGGTGCTGCTCGGGCTGGCGCGCGCCTCGATGCGCCGCCTCGTCGTCGCGGCCGGAGTCGCGCTGATCGTGGCGTACCTCGCCTTCCCGTTCTCGACCACCGTCGGTTTCGTCAGCCGCGACACCATCCGTCCCACGCTGCTCGCCCTCACCCCCATCTACCCGCTGCTGGCGGTCGTGCTGGTGGCGGGCCTGGCCGCGCTCTTCGTCCCGTTCGCCAACCCCCGGCTCGGGGGCCTGGTCGCCGTCGGCCTGGGCGCGGCCAGCGTCGGCGTCATGCTCGCCTGGCGCGCCGAACTGCCGGCGCTGGTGGCGCTCAGGCCCCTGCACGGCCTGATGGAGGTCTTCACGGCGCTCGCGCTGCTGGTCGTCATCGCGCTCACCGGCCGCGGCTCGGCGCGGTTGCGCTGGCCCCTCCTCGGCCTCGGGATCGTGGTGGCCGGCTTGACGGCCACCCTGCTGCTCTCCCCCACCGGTCACCGGCTGTTCCCCAACGCCGTCGGCTACTACCGGCTCGTGACCGCCACCACCCCGGCCGAGCAGCAGGACATCGTCGAGCAGCACAACGCCAACCTCGACGTCACCAACTCCCAACGGCAGAAGATCGGGCTCAAGCCGCTGCCGCCCATCGAGACGACGGCCGGCCTGGCCACCGAGCGGCTACCCGAGGCGGCCGCCAAGGCGGGTTACCGCATGCTCCGCCCCGCCGAGGGCGGCTACGGCGTGGGGGTCGGCTTCCTGCTGTGCGGCCTCATGGTGGGTAGCGGCGGGATGCTGGCCTGGCGCCCGCGGCTCCACGGGCGCGGCGACCTGGCCGGCGGCGCCCTCTACGCGGCCGCGCTCGTGGTCCTCGCGCCGGCGTTCGCCTCCACCGAGTTCGGGATCCGCAAGCTGGTGGAGGGCTGGCCGTTCCTCGTCAACTTCCTCGACCGTTCCTGGCCGCCGCTCCTCGCCGACCCGTCCTTCGGGCAGTTCGGCATCTACCCCCTCCAAGAGGTCGCCAGCCAGATGCTGATCACGCTCGAGATCGCGCTGGTCGGCACCTTCCTCGGGGCCCTGTTCGCCGTGCCGCTCAGCTTCCTCGCCGCACGCAACCTGACCGCCGGCAACGCCCTGATGCGCACGGTCTTCGTGTTGACGCGTGGCTTCTTCAACCTCGACCGCGGCGTCGACACGCTCATCCTCGCGCTCATCTTCGTGGCCACCGTCGGCCTCGGCCCCCTGGCGGGCGTGCTCGCGATGGCCATCCACTCCATCGCCGACCTCGGGAAGCTCTACTCCGAATCGATCGAGAACGTCGACAAGGGCGCCATCGAGGCGCTCGAGGCCGTGGGAGCGTCGGGCAGCAACGTCGTGAGGTGGGCCATCGTGCCGCAGGTGTCGCCCCTGTTCCTCGGCTGGACGCTCTACCGCTTCGAGATCAACTTCCGCGTCTCCATCGTGCTCGGCCTGGTGGGCGCCGGCGGCATCGGCTTCTTCATCCAGGACAAGATGGCGTCAGGCAAGTACGACCAGATGATCATCGCCATCATCGCCATCGTCATCGTCGTGAACGTCATCGACTTCGTGTCGTCCTGGCTGCGCGGCAAGCTCGTCTGAGGCGCGCCGGGCCCGCGCGCGCCGTTGCGCGGACGGGCTCGCCCGTGAGACAGTGCCACCAGATGCCCGAGCCCGCTCCCCCCACCCGGCTCAGCGCCGCGGCCCTCGAGCGGCGCGTGAAGCGTTGGCTCCTCGCCGGCCCCTTCGACTGCTACGTGCAGGTGGCCCCCGGGCTCGAGGAGACGCTCGTGGGCGAGCTGCTCGCCGGCGGCCTCGCGCCGGGCCGCGCGGCGCTGCAGGTGGGGCGGGGCGGCGTCGGCCTCAGGCTCGACCACGTGGGCATCATGCGCGCCAACCTCGAACTGCGCACGGCGAGCCGCGTGCTGCTCCGGCTCGGCACCTTCCCCGCCGCCACCCCCGAGATGCTCTACGACCGCGCCCGCGGCGTCCCGTGGCTCACGCAGCTCGGCTTCGCCACCGGTTACGCGCTCCACGTCACCTCGCGCAACTCGCGCCTGCAGGCTGGCGACGCCGTCGCGGCCACGGTCGCCAGCGCCGTGTCGCGCGAGCTCAGGCCGCACGGCCTCTACCCCAAGCTCACGCCCGGGGCCCCCCTCACCTTCCACGTGCACCTCGTCGACGACCGCTGCACCGTCAGCCTCGACACGAGCGGCGAGCACCTCTACCGTCGCGGGGTGCGGCGTCACGTGCACGCGGCGCCCGTCCGCGAGACGCTCGCCGCCGCCATGGTGCTCGAGGGGACGGCGCGCGTCGGCGGCGCCGGCCCGGACGTCGTGGTCGACCCGTTCTGTGGGAGCGGCGCGCTCCTGATCGAGGCCGCGGACGTGCTGCAGGGGCTGGCGCTGGGGCGCTCTCGCGCCTTCGCCTTCGAGCACGCCGCCTGGTTCCGGCCCGGCGCCTGGCGGGAGGTGAGGCGCCGCAGCGA
>JACFNR010000035.1:0-28593 GCA_019454765.1 Trueperaceae bacterium
CACGCAGCTTGACGAAGGTCAACGCTCGTCCTCGCCGCCCGGGGCTAGCATGGGGACCGTGACGAGCAGCAAGCGGCCCCCCGCCGCCCCCTTCAAAGCTATCGTGGTGTACGCCACCATGTTCGGAGCCACCGAGGTCGTCGCCGAGTCGGTCGCGCACGCGCTGGCTGCCGAGTTGGGTGTCGACGTCGCCTGCCGCGACGCCGGCTGGTTGGACCTCGCCGAGCTTCCCTCCTTCGATCTCATCGTGATCGGCTCCTCCACCTGGAACATCGGGCAGTTGCCGACCGACTGGGAGTTGCGCCTGGACGAGGTCGGCGCGCTCGACCTGCGCGGCAGGTTCGTGGCGCTGTTCGGGACCGGCGACCGGCGCGGTTACCCCGACACGTACCTCGACGCGCTGGACACCATCGCCAGGGCGCTCGCGCCCACGGGGTGCACCCTGATAGGCGAGTGGTCGACGGCCGGATACGTCTTCACGGACTCGCTGGCCCTGCGCGGCGACAACTTCGTCGGCCTCGGGCTGGACGAGGACAACGACCCCGAGCTCACCGCGCCGCGCGTGAAGCTGTGGTGCGCGCAGCTGGCGGGTGAGCTCCGCGCGGCCGGCGCGCTTCCCGCCGAGCCGGTGCTGGACCGCGCCGTCTGACGGACGGCGGTAGCGCCGCGCGAGCCGGCGGCGCGGCCGCCACCTAGGCGGTGCCTGGCACGTTGCCGGTTAGAATCGCCGGTACGATGCAGGACGGAACGGTCAGCGCGCGCAGCGTGCCGGCGCTGCTGCGAGCGAGAGCAACGGACACCGGCGTGGCACTCAGGGTCAAGCGCCTCGGCCTCTGGGAGAAGATCTCGTGGGCCGACTACGCGGCCCGTGTGAACGCCCTGGCGCGGGAGATGATCCATCTCGGCCTCCGGCCCGGGGAGCGCGTGGCCGTCCTGTGCGAGAACCGGCCGGAGTGGTTGATCGCCGACATCGCCATCCAGACGGCCGGGGCCGCCACGGTCGGCGTGTACACCACGAGCAGCCCGGAGCAACTCGCCTACCACGTGAACCACTCGGACGCGGTGGGCCTGGTGCTCGAGGACGCCGAGCAGCTCGAGAAGTGGCTGGCCGTGCGGGACCGCTGCGAGCACGTCGAGTGGGTGATCGTGGTGGAACCGGAGGACGTGGACGGCATCCTCGCGTGGGACGAGGTGCTCGCCGCCGGCGCGGCGCGCTACGCTTCCGACCCGGCGCCCGTCGACGAGAGGCTCGCGGCCATCGACCCGCACGACACGGCGCTGTTCATCTACACCTCCGGCACCACCGGCAACCCGAAGGGCGCCATGCTGTCGCACGCGAACCTGCTGTGGGCGATCGACTCGCTTCACGGCGCGGCGCCGGTCAAGCGCGACGACGAGCTCCTGTCGTTCCTACCCCTCTCGCACATCGTCGAGCGTCTCATCAGCGTGGCGGCGCCGCTGCGGTTCGGGTACACGGTGTCGTTCACGGAGAACCTCGACACCGTGCTCACCAACCTCCAGGAGATCCGCCCCACCGTCTTCTTCGCCGTGCCGCGGATCTGGGAGAAGCTCCACTCGCTCGTCGAACTCAACATGAAGGACGCCAACGTCATCAAGCGGGTGGCGTACGGCGCGGCCGTCGGCGCGGCCAAGGGGGGCAACCCAGTGTTGGCCGGCCTGGCTCAGCTGGCGGTATTGCGCCTCCTGCGCTACCGCCTGGGCCTCGACCGAGTGCGGGTGGCCATCTCGGGCGCCGCGCCAATCGCGCCGGAGGTCCTGGCGTACTTCCGGGCCATCGGCGTCGACGTGCGCGAGGGCTTCGGCCTTACCGAGTCCACGGGGCTCATCTGCATCCACCGCAGCGGCGGTCGCCTCGGCACCGTGGGCTTCCCGTTCCCTGGCGTCGAGGTGAAGCTGGCGGACGACGGTGAGATCTTGAGCCGCAGCCCAGGCAACTTCCTCGGTTACCACAAGGACCCGGCCGCGACGGCCGAGGCGCTCGAGGGCGGCTGGCTGCACACGGGCGACGTCGGCGAGCTCGACCCCGACGGGCAGTTGCGGATCACCGACCGCAAGAAGGACATCCTCATCACGGCGGGCGGCAAGAACATCGCGCCGCAGAAGATCGAGAACCAACTCAAGTCGAGCCCCTACATCAACGACGCCGTCGTGATAGGCGACCGCCGCAAGTACCTGACGGCCCTCCTGGTGCTCGACGAGGACAACGTGACGCACTGGGCCATGGAGCGGCAGCTCGCCTACTCGACCTACACCGACCTGGCGGCCAACCCCGAGGTGCGCGAGCTCATCGAGGCCGAGGTCGAGCGCGTCAACGCCACGCTGGCCCGGGTCGAGACGGTGAAGAAGTTCGCCATCCTGCCCAAGCGGCTCTACCACGAGGACGGCGAGGTAACGGCCACGCTGAAGGTCAAGCGTTCCAGCATCGCCAACAAGTACCGCTACCTGATCGAGGAGATGTATGCCTGACCGGCAGCTAGGCCCCAGGAGTCCCCGTGCTGTTCCGTGAGCGGTACGAGAACGACCTCTGGTTGATCCGCGGGTCGCAGGCGTGGGTGATGGCCGGCCTCGCCGGCGCGGTGCTCGTCGCCCTTCCGCTGTTGGTGAAGGGCTACCTCATCTACAACATGACCCTCTTCTTCGTGTACGCGCTGGTGGCCCTGTCGCTGGCGGTGCTGGTCGGGCTGACGGGCCAGGTGTCGCTCGGGCACGCGGGCTTCCTCGCGGCCGGCGCCTACGTCACCACCGTCCTCACTCAGCACGGCCTGCCCTTCGTGTTGGCGGTGCTGGCGGCCGTGGTCGTGTCGGCGCTCCTCGGCGTGGTCATCGGGGTGCCGTCGCTGCGGCTCGAAGGGCCGTACCTGGCCATCGCGACGCTCGGGTTCGGCCTCGCCATCCAGCAGATCCTCAACAACTGGGCGCTGGTCGGCGCCTCGACCGGCACGCTCGTCGACAGGCCCAAGCTGCTCGGCATCGACTTCTACGGCGACAGGGCGTACTACTGGCTCGTGCTGGGCGTGGTCGGCCTGGTCACCTGGATGCTCCTGAACCTCGAGCGCTCGCACGTCGGCCGCGCGTTCCGGGCCACCCGCGACGCCGACCTGGCCGCGCAGATGAGTGGCGTCGGGTTGGCGCGCTACAAGACGCTGGCGTTCATCATCTCCGCCGGTGTGGCCGGCCTAGCCGGCGCGCTCTACGGGCCGCTGGTGGGTTACATCACGCCCGAGAGCTTCAACCTGATGCTCTCCATCAAGTTCCTCCTGATGATCATCGTCGGCGGGCTCGGCTTCCTGCCCGGCGCCCTCCTCGGCGCTGGCTTCATCACGGGACTCGACCTGTACCTCTCGACCTTCCGCGCCTGGTCGCAGCTCGTGTTCGGGCTGGTCGTCATCGCCATCATGATGCTGGAGCCCGCCGGGCTGTACGGCCGGTGGCTCAAGATCAAGCGCTTCTGGAAGTCGTGGCCGCTGTGACCCGCGGGAGCGGCGCCCGGTGACGGGGCTCGAGCACTTCCTCCAGGCCCTCGTCAGCGGCGCCAGCGTCGGTAGCGTCTACGCCCTCGTGGCCCTTGGCCTCGTCCTCCTCTACCGCACGACGCGCATCCTCAACTTCGCGCACGGCGACCTCGGCGTCGTGGGCACCTTCGTCGCCTACACGCTCCTGACGCAGCTGCGCGTGCCGTTCGGAGTGTCGTTCCTCCTGGCGCTCGTTGCAGCCGCCGCCATCGGCATCCTCGTCTACCTGCTGCTCGTGCGGCCCGCGAAGAACCAGAGCGAGCTCGGGCTCCTCATCCTCACGTTGGGGTTGGCGTTGGCGTTGGGCGGACTCGACGCGCTGCTGTTCGGGACCGACAACAAGCTAGTGCCCACGCTCGTCGCCGACAAGATCCTCAGGCTCGGCGGGGTGCCGGTGAGCCTCGTCTCGCTCGTCACGGCGCTCTTCGGAGTGGTGCTGATGGTGGCGTTGTGGGCGCTACTCACCTACACGAAGCTCGGCGTGGCCATGCGCGCCGTGGCGCAGCGCGAGGACGTGGCCGAGGCGATGGGGTTGCCGGTGCGTACCGTCCTGATGGCCACCTGGGCCGCGGCGGCCGTCCTCGCGACGGCGGCGGCCCTCCTGTTCGCGCCCACCACCCTCCTCAACCCCACCATGATGCTCGACCCGCTCAGCAAGGGGTTCGTGGCCGCCGTGATAGGCGGCATGAACTCGCTGCCCGGCGCGGTGTTGGGTGGCTACCTGCTCGGCGTGCTCGAGCTGCTCGTCGGAGTGTACCTGTCGCTGGAGTTCAAGGCCTCCTTCGCCTTCCTGGTCGTGGTGTTGGTGCTCGTCCTGAAGCCTCACGGGCTCCTCGGCCGGGCCGACGTCAAACGCGTCTGACCGGGGGCGCCGGTGCCCGATCGGCGCAGCCTCCGGCCGGCACGGCGGCGCGTCCCGTGGTAGCGTCGGGCAATACTCAACTCGCGCCCCAGCCGCAGGCGGGGCACCGAAAAGGAGCAGCATGAAGCGTCTCGTCGCGCTACTCACCCTCGCCCTCGTCATGGCGGTCGCGCAGGCGGCCGACCCGGGGGTGACCGACACGGAGATCCTCATCGGCAACTGGGGGCCGCAGTCCGGGCCAGCCGCGGCGTGGGGTTCCGTCACCACCGCCGTCGACGCCTACTTCCGCTACATCAACGACCAGGGGGGCATCCACGGCCGCAAGCTCGTGCTCGACTCGCGCGACGACGGTTACGACCCGGCCCGCACCGTGGCGGCCGTGCGCGAGCTCATCGACCGCGACCAGGTGTTCGCCTTCGTGGCCGGCGTCGGCACGGCCAACGGCCTCGCCGCCATGCCGCTCCTGCAGCGCGCGGGAGTGCCGTGGGTCGGCCCGGCCACGGGCTCCGAGGTGTTCGCCGAGCAGTCGAACGGGTTGATCTTCACGACCTTCACCGACTACGTCGTCGAGGCCACGCTGATGACGCGCTACGCCGTCGAGACCCTCGGCAGCAAGAACATCGCCATCTTCTACCAGAACGACGGCTACGGCCAGGCCGGCCTGCGTGGGCTCGAGGCCGAGGTCGAGCGGCTCCGCGCGGCGGGCCACGACGTGACGGTCGGCGACAAGGTGAGTTACGAGCGCGGCACCACCAACCAGGGCGTGCAGGCGCTGCGCCTGGCGGGCTCCGGCGCCGACTCGGTGCTGCTCTTCTCCGACCCGACGGCGGCCGCCACGCTCGTGAGCGAGTTCCAGCGCCTCGACTTCAAGCCGCAGATGCTGGCCACCGTCACCCTGCTCGACCCGGCGTTGATGGCCAACCCGGGCATGCAGGGCGCCCTCTTCTCCGTGTTCCTCCGCCTGCCGTCGGTGATCGTGGGCGAGGGCAACGGCGACCCGATCGCCGACCAGATCTACCGCGACGTCATCGTGGCGTACGCCCCCGAGATCGCGCGCGACCCGTTCAGGGCGCTGGCGGGCGTGGCGTTCGCGGAGCCGATGGTGCTGGCGCTCCAGGCGGCCGGTCCCGACCTGACGCGCGCCTCCTTCATCGAGGCCCTCAAGGGCATCGAGAACTACACCGAAGGGCTCTATCACGACCTGACGTTCGGTGATAGCTACAGGGGCAACAACTCCGTCATGCTCCTGCAGGTGACGCCGCAGGGCCTGCGGCCGGTCTCCGACTGGCTGTCCCTCTGACGCCACACGACGTGGGGTGCGCCGCGGCGCACCCCACCCCCCTTATCTGACGTGGCAACGCTATTGGAACTCGACCACCTGACGCTGACGTTCAGGGGGCTCACGGCCCTCGCTGAGGTGTCGACCGTGGTGAACGAGGGCGAGGTCGTCGCCCTCATCGGCCCCAACGGGGCGGGCAAGACCAGCCTGTTCAACGTGATCTGCGGCTTCTACCGCCCCCAGGCGGGCGCGGTGCGTTGGCGGGGCGAGGTCATCACCGGCACCCCGCCCCACATGGTGGCGCGGCTCGGGATCGGCCGCTCCTTCCAGAACATCGAGCTCTTCAAGACCCTGACCTGCCTCGACAACCTGCTCCTGGGCCGTCACCTGCACGTGCGCTCGAACCTGTTCTCCGCCATGTTCTCCACCCGTGCCTGGGTGAGGGACGAGGTCGCGCAACGCCGTCGCGCCGAGGAGCTCATGGACCTCCTCGACCTGCAGGCCTACCGCAACCAACCCGTCGGCGCCCTCCCCTACGGGGTGCAGAAGCTGATCGAGGTGGCCCGCGCGTTGGCGACCGAACCGAGGCTCCTGCTCCTCGACGAGCCCGCGGCCGGCATGACCGTCGAGGAGAAGGACGACATGATGGTCACGCTGCTGCGCCTCAGGCGCGACCTCAACCTGACCATGCTCGTCGTCGAGCACGACCTCCGCGTGGTGAGTCGCCTGGCCGATCGGGTGGTGGTCCTCGATCACGGCATGAAGATCGCCGACGGCACCCCGGCGCAGGTGCAGGACGACCCGGCCGTGGTGCGCGCCTACCTCGGCACCACGCGGCTCGCGGAGCGACCGGACCAGACCGCCGTCGGGGCGCCAACGTGAGCGCGCCGCTGCTCGAGCTCCGCACCGTCGAGAGCGGCTACCACAAGCAACTGCGCGTGCTCAAGGGCGTGTCGTTGAGCGTGACGGCCGGCACCTGCGTGGCGGTGCTCGGCTCCAACGGCGCCGGCAAGAGCACGATGCTCAAGACGGTGATGAGCCTCATCGACGACGAGCCGCGCAAGGGCAGCGTGCTCGTCATGGGCAAGAACATGACGCGGGCCGCAACGGAACGCATCTCGCAGGCGGGCATCGCCTACGTGGTGGAGGACCGCGGCATGTTCCCCGACCTCACCGTGGCGGAGAGCCTCAAGCTCGGCGCCTTCCACCGCACCGACCGGGCGACCGTGAAGAGCGACCTGGAGCGGATGTTCGGCTACTTCCCGCGGTTGGCGGAGCGCCTCCACCAGGACTCCGGCACGCTGTCGGGCGGCGAGCAGCAGATGCTAGCCATCGCCCGGGCGCTCATGAGCCGCCCGAAGCTCCTGATGCTCGACGAGCCGAGCCTCGGCCTCGCCCCCATGCTCGTCGAGGAGATCTTCGGCGTGATCCGCGACATCAACCGTGAGGGCATGGGCATCCTGCTGGTGGAGCAGAACGCCAACCAGGCGCTCGCCATCGCCGATTACGGCTACGTGTTGGAGGGTGGGCGTTTCGTGCTCGAGGGCAGCGCCGACGAACTGCGCGCCAACGAGAACGTGCAGGAGTTCTACCTCGGCGTGCGAACGGGCGGCGACGAGCCGCGCCTCCACGTGAGACGCAGGCGCCGCCGCTGGAACTGAAGCGACGCCCCCACGCAGTGGCGCCCGCGGAACCGCCGGTGAACCGGCGGTGACCGCGGGCGCGTCTTCTACCTAGCCTCGGACGGGCTCAGTAGCGGCTGCCGGCAGCGCTGGCCGTGACGACCACGTTGGCCGCCTGGAGGCCCTTCTTGCCCTGCTCGACGTCGAAGGTGACCTCGTCGCCCTCGTTGAGGTTACGGAAGCCCGAACCCTGGATGGCGGAGAAGTGAACGAAGACGTCGGGTTGACCGCCGCCCTGTTCGATGAAGCCGAAGCCCTTCTCGCTGCTGAACCACTTGACCTTGCCTGTTGCCATGTTTCCCGTTTCCCTACCTGCCGACCGCGGCTTCCCGCGCCCGGCACACGATTTCAGGGCTGTGACGCCCCCGTTCTGAAACATCCCTCGGGTTGTCCCGGAACAGTCTGAATAGTACGACGTCGGCGGGTCCTCGGCAAGTGACGGACGCGCGCCAGGTACACGGGCACGGGCGCGAGCCGCCGGCTAGTCGGCTTCGTACCCCTGGAGGTAGCCGCGCGCTTGGCGGTTGAACATGCGAGCGTACGTGCCGCCGAGCAGCGTGAGCTCATCGTGCGAGCCGCGCTCGGTGATGGTGCCGGCGCTGAGGACCACGATCCGGTCCGCCAGGCGCACGGTGCTGAAGCGGTGGGAGACGACGACGGCGATGCGGCCCCGCGCCTGCTTACGCAGCGTCTCGATCACCTCGAACTCCGCGTCGGCGTCGAGGGCGCTGGTGGGCTCGTCGAAGATGAGCACGGACCCGCCTCGGTAGTAGAGGCGCGCCAGCGCGATGCGCTGCCACTGGCCCCCCGAGAGCTGGCGGCCGCCCTCGAACCACCTGCCCAGCATGTTGTCGTAACCGTCGGGCAGCTCGGCGATGAAGCGGTCGGCCCCGGCGCGCTCCGCGGCAGACCGCACCGCCGCGGCCGCGGCGCCCTCGCCCGGCGCTCTCGCGGCCTCGTCGGCGGCGCCACCCTCCATGCGGCCGGGCATCCCGCCCCCCACGTCGCCGATGGCGATGTTCTCCCTCACCGTCATCTGATACGTCCCGAAGTCCTGGAACACGGTGCTCATCTCCGCGCGGAGGCTGGCGGCGCTGAAGCGAGCGGCGTCGAGGCCGTTCACGAGGATGCGGCCAGCGGTAGGCCGGTAGAGCGCGGTCATCAGCTTCACGATGGTCGACTTGCCCGCGCCGTTCTCCCCGACCAGCGCCAGCGTCTCGGAGCGGGACACCTTGAACGACACGGCGTGGAGTACGTCCTCTTCCGTCAACGGGTAGCGGAAGCTCACCGCCTCGAACTCGATGTCGGTGATCGCGCCCCTCCACTCCTCGCCCTCCTCGGCCAGACCGGTCGGCAGCTCGAGGAACTCGAATAGGTTGCGCATGTAGAGCAGGTGCTGGTAGATGCCGCTGAAGCCCGAGAGCAGGTTGCCGAACTGGCCCTGCAGCTGCGCGATCCCCTGGATGAACAGGCCGAAGTCGCCCACCGTCACCAGTCCCGCCGCGGCGCGCCGCAGCACGAGGTAGGTGGCGGCTCCGACCATGCCGGTGGAGAAGAGCGACGCCGCCAGGCCCCAGCCGCTGCGCCTCAAGGTGAGCGACACGAGCTGGCGCCTGAACCTGAGGTAGTACTCCTGCCACCGTTGCAGCAGGTAGTCGCCGAAGCCGAACAGCCGGATCTCCTTCACGGCCTGGTCGTTCGTCAGGAGCTGGCCCAGGTAGTTCTGGCGCCGCGCGTCGGTCGCGAAGCGCCTGAGCATCCGGTACCCCTCGGTGCCGAAACGCGACGAGGCGACGACCCCCGGGACGGAGGCGACCAGCACGAGCGGCACCACGACCCAGCCGAGTTGCACCATGAGCGCGCTGACCGAGCCGAGCGTCAGGACCGCCTGCCCGAGGGCCACCACCTGCGTGAACACGCCCAACGGGCGCGTGCCGACCTCGCGGTAGGCGTTCTGCAGCGCGTCGTAGCTCTTGGGGTCCTCGAACTGCGCGAGCTCGAGTTGACCCGCCTTCGCGAGGATGAGGCGGCTGATGCGGTTCTGCAGCGAGTCCCCGAGCAGCTCGCGAAGCGAACCCTGAACGGTGCCTACCACGCTCACGGTCGCCGTGAGCCCGAGCTGCAGGAGGAGCAGGCCCAGCATGCGGCCGAGCGCCTCACCCGGCGACCCGAGCTCGCCCGCGATGGCGGCTGCCACGGCGTCGAGCAGGAGCTTGGCGATCCACAGGTTGGCGGCCGGCAGGAGCGCCTGCACCACGCTAAGCCCGGCCAGGCCGGCCGTGAACCAGGGGTTGGCCCGCCACACCAGCCCGAGGGTGGCGCGCAGGTCGCGGAGCTGCTGCGCTAGCGACACGCTCGACGCGTCGCCGGCCGAGCCGCCGCGCCGCGGGGCGCCGCGAGTCGCCGTCACGGGCGGCTCACTTGCCACGCGCGGCGACGGGGCGCCGCCGGCGCGGTCTGGTTGCGCTCGGCCCGGGGTCGGATCACGAGCAGCATTGTCGCACCGCGTGCGCCGTCTCGCCCGCGAGCAGGCGACCGCGCCGCGACGACGGGCACCGCGCCGCCGCTGTAGCCTGACTCGAGCATGGAGGCGCCGCCACCAGAACCGTTCGAGACCCTCCGCCACGACGAGGGGTTCGTGCGTCTCGACGCGCACCTCGCCAGGCTCGCTCGGTCCTGCGGCTACCTCGGCATCGGCTTCTCGCCCCGCGCGGCGCGCGAGCGCCTCCTCGCCGCCGCGGCGGAGCTGAGGGGTCCGGCGCGCGTGCGGCTGCAGGTGACGCGCTCCGGCGATTTACTGGTGACGACGGCGCCCCTCCCGGTGGAGGCGCCCGAGCCCGTGCTCGTGGGGGTGGCGCTCGAACGGTGCGACGAACGCGACCCGCTCAGGCGCCACAAGACCACGGCGCGCGCTCTCTACGACCTGGCCACGGCGCGCGCCGCCGCGGCCGGCCTGGCCGACGTCGTGTTCCTCAACAGGCTCGGGGCGGTGGCGGAGGGCGCCATAAGCAACGTCTTCGCGCGGCGAGGCGCTGAGCTCGTGACGCCACCCACCAGCGCGGGCGCCCTGCCCGGCGTGCTGCGCGGGGAGCTCATCGCCACCGGCGCCTGCCGCGAGGGCGAGTTGAGCCTGGCCGACCTCGAGGCGGGCGAGTTCTACCTCGGCAACTCGCTCCGCGGCCTGCGCCGCGCGGTGCTCGCGCCCGGCCTCGTCCGGGTCGTCGACGGTTGAGCGCGCCGGTGAGCGAGCGTCACGCCGCGCGGGCGCGGCCGGGCGACCGGGGGTAGACTCTGACCCAGATGCCGCCGGAACGTTCAGGTGGAGAGCCTCACGAGGCCCCCACGGTCGAGGAACCGCGCGCCGCCGCCGGCTCGGCGCCGGCCCCCGGGCGGCAGTGGGTCGACTACAGCTCCGAGGTGAGGCTGCTGCGGCACCCGCTGCTGCGGGCGGGGTTCGTGGTCGCCGGGTTCGTGGCGGTCGGCCTCGGCGTGGTCGGCTACATCGTCCCCGGCATGCCGGGGACCGTGTTCCTCCTGATCGCCACGTGGTTCTTCGCCCAGTCGAGCCCCCGTTTCTACAACTGGGTGATGAACCATCGGCTGTTCGGTCCCCTCATCCGCGACTACCGAGCAGGCAAGGGGATCCCCAGGTGGGTCAAGTGGTACGCGTCCGCCATCATCCTCGCCGTGTCGTCTTTCAGCGCGTGGCTGGTCGGCGTGCAGCGCGGCAACGCCGTCGTGGGGTCGCTCATCGTGCTCACGGCGTTGTTCGGAGTGTGGTACGTGTTCCACGTGCCGACCAAGGCGGCCGACCCGGTGGCGCGCGGCCGCACCTGAGCGGGCGCGCGCGCCCGTCTCGGGCCCCCACCCGGGCGGCGCGAGACCGGCCCACCAGAGTCGGCGGCCCGAGGGCGGCTGGACGCCACGAGCGGCCGAACCTGGCGGGACTACAGGCGCGTGGCCTCCACGGTTATCGTCACGCCGGCGAGCGCGCGCGACACCGGGCACGTCTTGGCCGCGGCATCGACCGCTCGCTGGAAGTCGGCGTCCTCTATGCCCTCCACCTTCACCTTCGTGACGATGTGGCTCTTGCTGATGGTCATGGCGCCGTCGATCCGCTCCATCGTCACCGCCGCCGTCGACTCGATGCTGACGGGGGCGTGACCCGCGCTCGTCAACTGGCCCGATAGCGCCATGGAGAAGCAGCCGGCGTGAGCGGCCGCCAACAACTCCTCGGGGTTGGTGCCCGTCTCCGGCCCGGCGCCGCGCTCGAAGCGCGAGACGAACGAGAACGGACCGCGGTACGCGCCGCTGGCCAGTTCCATGTCGCCCTTGCCGTCCTTCAGCGACCCGGTCCAGTGAGCGTTGGCTTTGGTGATCGGCATTGCATCCTCCTCGGTTGTGCCCGGCGCCGGGCCGACGACCTCCGCGCCGTCCAGGAGCCATCGTAGCCCGCCGTGCCGGCGTCGCCTGTGGGGTCGCGGGGCCGCGGGGCCGTCAGGCCGGATCCCCGCCGCCCTCGCCGGGACCGAAGTCGTGCACGTCCTGCTCCCCCACCCGGCGGTAGCCGATCGCCTGGTAGAGCCGGTTAGAGACCGGGTTGGCGGCGTCCGTGAACAGCGTGACGTGAGCGCGGCCCGCGGCAAGGAGAAGGCGGGTGAGCTCGGCCGTGAGGGCGCCGGCGTAACCCCGGCCGCGCTGGACGGGGGGCGTGTAGACGGGCCCGATGCGGATGCCGTGGCGGGTTGGACCTCGCGCGCCCGCCATGCTGACCGGCTCGCCGTCCACCTCCCACAGCCACAGGCCGCCCTCCCGCCACGCCAGCTCGGACCCGACGACAGCCGCCGCGGCCCGCGCCGTGAGCGCCTCCCCGGGCAGTGCCTCTCGCGTGAACTCCCGGCGCCAAGCGGCGAGGAGAAGGGCGCGTTCGCGTCCGGCGCGCACCATGCGGCCGGGCACGCCCCGCGGGGCGACCGGCTCACGGCAACGGTAGATGAGGTCGTGGCGGTCCACCTCGGCGTGACCGCCGTGGCGCGCGGTCCACGCCGCCGCGAAGGCCGCGCTCTCGCGCGGCGGGCCGACCACCCCCGGTAGGTCCGCCGGCGCTGCCCCGACCAGCAGCGCCACGGCCTCCGCCGCGTCGCCAGGCAGCGCCACCTCGCTCAGGATCAACCGGTGCGGCGGGGTGCGCAGCGCCACCAACGCGGGGGCGTCACCGAGTCCGGCGGCGGCGAGGAACGGCCCCCGCACCGAACTGAGGTCGGGCAGGAGGCCCAGCAGCAGGCAGTGACGCTCCTCCTCTGCCAGGAGGAACGGTTCCGCGACCTCGACGAACTCGGAGGCGTCACGGAAGAGCCTGACCTCGGGACCGGCACCCACCGGCCGATGATACGGGGCGGCGGCCCCCCGGCTCTCGTATCATCGACGGCATGGAACGCCCAGCAGGCGCCGCCGCGCCGCTCCCATGGCGCGACCGCGCGCCCCTGCTCCTCGGCCACCGCGGCGCCCCGCGCCTGGCCCACGAGAACACCCTCGCGTCGTTCCGGGCGGCGCTCTTGGCAGGGCTCGACGGCCTCGAGACCGACCTGCAGCGCACGAGCGACGGTGCCCTCGTGATAAGTCACGACCCGTACCTGCACGGCGACGACGGTGCACCTGACGCCTTCATCGCCAAGCTCGCGCTCGCCGAGGTCAGGCGGCGGGAGCCCGCCATGCTCGACCTCGGCGACCTGCGCGCCTTCATGGAGGCGTTCCCGGCGGCGCTCGTCAACCTCGAGTTGAAGACGGCAGCGCCGTTCGACGACCCCCGAGCCCCCGAGCTCGCCCGAGAGCTCGGCGGCTGGCCCGAGGCGGTCCGCCGCCGCCTGTGGCTCTCGAGCTTCGACCCCCTGCAGCTACTCACCCTGGCGGCGACCCGGCCGGACGTCCCCCTCGCGTTCCTGGCGTTCGACGCGACGGCCCTCGCGCTCCTGCCCAGCCTGCCCGTCGTGGCGGTGCACCCGCATCACTCGCTCGTCACGGCCGAGCGCATGAGCGCCTGGCGCGCGGCGGGCCTGGCCGTCTTCGTGTGGACGGTCAACGACGTCGAACTGGCGCGGCGCCTGCTGGGCCTGGGAGTGGACGGCCTCATCGGCGACGTCCCGGAGGCGCTGCTCGCGGCGCGGCGTTGAGCGCTGCGCGGACCCCGCGCCGCGCACCGGCGGCGCCCGAGGTCCGGTCGGACCTGCTGCTCGGCACCACCCTGATGCTGTGCGCCATGGTCCTGCTCCCGATCATGGACGGCCTCGCCAAGGGGCTCAGCCAGCGCTACCCCGTGCCCATGATCGTGTGGGCGCGTTACCTGTTCCACCTGGCGTGCATGCTGCCGGTCCTCCTCCTCCGCTTCGGCGGTCAGGGGCTCTGGCCACGTCAGGCTGGCCTCCAGCTCGTGCGTGGCGGCCTACTCCTGGCCGGCACGGCGCTGTTCTTCTTCGCCCTCTCGCTCCTGCCGCAGGCGACGGCCCTGGCGCTCTTCTTCGTGTCGCCGCTCGTCGTGACGGTGGCGGCGCCGCTGCTGTTGCGGGAGCGCGTCGGCGCCTGGCGCGTGCTGGCCGTGCTCGTCGGCTTCGCGGGCATCGTGCTGATCCTCAGGCCGGGCTCCGGGATGCTCGGGTGGGGCGCCGGGCTGGCGCTGGCGGCCGGCGTCGTGCACGGTTTCTACATGCTGTTCACCCGTGCCCTGGCGGGCAGCGCGCCGCCGCTCGTCACGCTCGGCTACACGGCCGTCGTCGGCGCCGTCGTCATGTCCGCGGTCGTGCCGTTCGTGTGGGTGCGCGTCACGCCGCTCGACTTCGCCACCATGGTGCTTCTCGGCGTGCTGGCGGCCGGCGGGCACTTCCTGCTCATCAAGGCCTTCGACCACGCCCCCGCCACCTGGCTGGCGCCGGTCGGCTACTTCGAGATGGTGACCGCCGTGCTCTACGGCTACCTGGCGTACGGCGACCTGCCCGACGCGCTCGGCTGGACCGGGATCCTCGTGGTGGTGGGTGCGGGCGTCGCCATCTCGCTCAAGGAGCGCAAGGCCATGCGCGGCCTGCGCCCCGGCAACTAGGCGGCCACCCTCAGCCCTTGCCCTTCCGAGGGATGGACAGCGTCTGCCACGCGTCGCCCCGCCAATGCTTGGCGAGGAACACCACCTGCCCCACATGGTGGCCGGTGTGGTCGTAGTTGCGCAGGATGGCGTCCACGACGCCCAGCGCCTTGCCCCTGATGGTCACGGTGCGGGTGAGGTCGGCGGGCGTCAGGCGCGCCAGCGTCTCCAACACCTCGTCGAAGCCGGCCTGCCACTCCTCGAGCATGGCGCTCACCGCCTGGCCGCCGGGTTCGAACTCGTCGTCCCTGCGCCTGTCCGGTTTCTCGCCGTCGGAGGTGAGGAAGTCGCGCCAGCGCGAGCGCAGGTTGCCCGCCACGTGCCGCACGATCACGGCGATCGAGTTGCCGCCTGCGTCCAGGGTGCGGTGCCAATCGGCGTCGTCCAGCTGCGCGAGCGCGCGTTCCGCCAACGCCTTCTGGCCTCGGTAACCGTTCTCCATCCCGGCGAGGAACAGCCGGCCGACCGTGTGCTCGAGCCCCGTCGCGTCCATGGCAGATGCTACCGCCACGGTGGGGTCTCGTGCCGTGCCCGTAAGATGGCGGCATGACGCGAGACGAACAGGGCGCGACCAGGGGCCTCGCCACGGCCTTCGCGGCGGTGGTCAACGCCGTCACCGCGGCGACGGACGCGGCGCGGAACGCCCTGCCCGGCCGGCGGCCTCAGCGCATCGTCATCGAGTTGCGCGGCTCCTTCCCCGCCCTCAAGGAGGCGCGCCCGTTCCCGGCCCGGCTGGTGCGGGTGACGCCCCCGGTCATGTCGCTCGAGGAGCTCGACCGACTGGTGGAGTCCCTCCTGCGCGCCGACTGGCTGCGCGCGGTGGCGTTCCGGTTCACGGAGCTGAACTTGTCGCTCACCGCCGCGACGGCCGTGCGGCGCCAGTTCGCGCGGCTGCGCGCGGCCGGCAAGCGGGTGGAGGTTCTCGCGACCGCGTTCGACAACGCGAGCTATTACCTCGCCAGCGCCGCCGACCGCATCACGGCGCCGCCCAGCGCCGAGTTCCAGGTGACCGGCCTGGCGCTGACGGCCACCTTCCTCGGCGACTCGCTCGGCAGGGCGGGCGTGCGCTTCGAGAAGGTTGCCGTCGGGGAGTACAAGAACGCGGGCGACGAGCTCGTCCGCACGCGCATGAGCGAGGCGCAACGCGAGCAGTACGGCGCCTACCTCGACAGCGTCGTGGCAACCACGCACGCCGCCATCGGCCACGACCGGGGTCGACCTCCTGAGGCGGTGGCCGCCTGGGTGGACGCGGGCGTGACCTCCGCGGCCAAGGCCGCCGAGCTGGGCATGCTCGACGCGGTGGCGTACGAGGACGAGGCGCTCGACGCCGCCGCGCGGCCCGTCGCGGCCGCCCGCCGCTACCTGCCCGGGCGGCGCCTCGCCACCCGAGCGGACAGGGTCGCGCTCGTGGGCCTCGAGGGGGTCATCGTCACCGGCCAGAGCCGCTCCTCGCCGCTGCCGCTGCCCGTCGTGGGGCGCCGCACCGCCGGTTCCGAGACGCTGGTCGGGGCCCTGCGCGCCGCCGGTCGCGACGCCCGCACGCGCGCCGTCGTGCTGCACGTGGAGTCGGGCGGCGGGTCGGCGCTCGCCTCCGACCTGATCGGGCGCGAGGTGGAGCTGCTCGCGCGGCGCATGCCGGTGGTCGCCGTGATGGGGGCCGTGGCGGCGAGCGGCGGCTACTACGTGCTGACGCACGCCACGCGCGTGCTGGCCGAGGCCACCACCCTGACGGGCTCTATTGGGGTCCTGACCATGAAGCCGGTGCTGGAGGAGCTCTACGCCCGTTACGGCGCGAACGTCGAGAGCCTCGAGCGCGGTCGCTTCGCGGGCCTGATGGCGACCCACCGGCCCTTCGATGGGCACGAGCGCGCGCTGCTCGAACGCTACACCGAGGAGGTCTACGGGCGGTTCGTCGCCCGGGTCGCCGCCGGGCGGCGCCTGGACGAGAAGTCCGTCGACGAGATCGGCCGCGGGCGCATCTGGTCGGGCGCGGACGCTCTGGAGCGCGGGCTGGTGGACGAGCTGGGCGGCGTGCCGCAGGCCCTGGACCGCGCCAGGGAGCTGGCCGGACTGCCGCCGGACGCGGCCGTGTGGCGCGTCCCCGCGCCCGCCAGGTACGTCCTCCCGACGGCCGAGGATCCCACCACCATCCTGCGCACGTTCGGTGCCGGGCTGCGCGAGCGAGCGTGGCTACTTCACCCCGCCCACCTCGCGGTGCGCTGACTGGACCTGCCCGGCGGAAGAAGGCAAAAGTCCTACCGCTTCGTTCGTAGGCTGGTGCTGGAAGGAGCGTCACATGACAGACATGACTGGCAAGGTGGCCCTGGTCACGGGAGGCGGCTCGGGAATCGGGCGCGCGACGGCCCTCGAGTTCGCCGGCCGCGGCGCGGCCGTGATGGTCGCGGACTTCAACCTCGAGGGGGCGCAGGAGACCGCGCGGCAGATAGGGGCGGCGGGCGGCCGCGCCGCGGCCGTCAAGGTCGACGTGGCCGACGAGGGCTCCGTGAAGGCGATGGTGGCCGAGGCAGTGGCGGCATTCGGGCGGCTCGACTACCTGGTCAACAACGCGGGCATCTCCGCCGCCGGACCGAACGTGCCGCTGCACGAGGTCGACCTCAAGGCGTTCGAGCGCGTCCTGGACGTGAACGTGGCCGGGACCTTCCTGGGCATGAAGCACGCGATCCCCGAGATCCTGAAGGCTGGTGGCGGCGCCGTCGTCAACCTCGCCAGCACCATGGGCGAACGCGCCTCCGCCGGCGACCCGTCTTACAGCACGAGCAAGCACGCCGTGCGGGGCCTGACGCAGTCGGCCGCGCTCACCTACGCCACCCTGGGGGTGCGCGTCAACTCCGTGGGACCCGGCGTCATCCGGACGGGCATGACCGAGGCGATCTTCGAAGACGAGCAGACGACGGCGTGGCTCAAGGGGGTAACCCCCATGCACCGCTTCGGCGAACCGTCCGAGATCGCCAAGCTCATCGTCTTCCTCTGCTCCGACGACGCCTCGTACATCACCGGGGGTTACTACCCCGCGGACGGCGGTTGGCTGGCCGGCTGAGGGCCTAACATGATGGCGTGAGCGGGTGTTGCAGGGCCGCGCCCTGCGAGGAGCTGTTCGACGCGCGCGTGGCCGCCTGGTACCTCCGGCGCTACCAGCGCGGCGGCCTCGACGGCACCGAACGGCGCATGTTGGCGGTGTTGGGCGCCGCCGACCTGGCGGGCTCGAGCGTGCTGGAGCTGGGGGGCGGGGTGGGCGCCCTCCAGGCCGAGCTGCTCAAGCGTGGTGCGGCCAAGGGCGAGGTGGTCGAGCTGGTGGCCGCCTACGCGCCCTTCGCGGCCGAACTGGCCGCCGAGGCGGGCGTGGCGGAGCGGAGCACCTTCCGCGTGGCCGACGTCCTGGGTGACCCGGGCGCCGCGCAGCCCGCCGACATCGTCATCGTGAACCGGGTGGTGTGCTGCTCGGCCGAGGGCGTGGAGTTGCTCGGTGCGGCGGCGCGCCTCACCAAGGGCGTCCTCCTGGTGAGCTTCCCGCGCCCGTCGCGCCTCGCGCGGTTGGCCGCCCGCGCGCAACACGGGCTCGCCCGCCTGTTCGGCCGCCTCTACCGCTTCTACGTCCACCCCAGGGCGCGGCTGCGCGCTGCGGCGGAGAGTGCCGGGCTCGAGCCGGTGGGGGGCGGGGCCGGCCTGGTCTGGGAGTACGTGGCCTTCAGGCGCCGCACCCAACCCGCCAACGCGGCGCCCGATATCTCGCCAACGTGAGTGCCAAGCAGCTCGCCGCCGGGGGCGAAGAAGTAGGTGGTGGGCAGCCCGACGCCGCCGAGCCGCGCCGCCACCGCCATGTCGCGGTCGAGGAGCACCCGCCCTGGGTGCGCGGCGAGCAGCGCTCGCCGCGGCGGATCGGCTGTCAGGAACGCCTCCACGGCCGCCCGCTGCTCGCCCTGGTTGACGAACAGGAACGTCACCTCCGGGTTCTCGGCCGCCGCCCTCGCCAGTTGCGGGATCTCGCGCCTGCACGGCAGGCACCACGTGGCCCAGCTGTTCACCACCAGCGGGCCGCCGCTCAGGTCGGCGAGGCTCACCTGGTCGCCGGCGAGGGTCGTCAGCGTCACGTCGGGCAACCGCCGCGCCGCCTCCGCCACCGGGGTGAGGAGCGCCGGCACCGCCAGCCAGGCGGCCAGGGCGAGCACGGCCGGCCCTAACGCCGCCAGGAGCGCCCGCGGCCGCCAGCCGAGCGACCACGCGGCGACGACCGTGCCCGCCGCCACGCCCCACCACGGCGAGAAGCCGCCCTGCCAGAACATGAGCGCCTCGAGCGGGCGGGCGAAGAAGTACGGCGCGTTCTCCGCCACGAACCCGAGCCGCGCGCCGACCACGACCGCGCCCGCTGCGTTCCATGCCCAGTTCGCGCCGCGCGCCCTGGCGCCCGCGCGCCGCGCCGCCACCTCCGCGACGACGATCAGCGTCAGGAGCCCGACACCCGCGACGAGGCGCGGCGCCGAGACGACGAGCGGACCCAGCTGCAGCGCGTCCATGTCGCGATGCTACGCCGGTGGGCGGGCCCGCCCGGGTAGCGCCCGCTGCGCCCGCCAACTCCGGCTCAGGCGCCCGCCAGGCCCAGGGCGGTGCCGACCCATTCGACCACCCTCGCCAGGTCGTCCGCGTCGATCCACTCGCCCACCGAGTGGATCTCGTGCATGGCCACACCGACGTTGACGGTGAGCAGCCCTTTCTGGTTGAGGATGCTCGTGTCGGACCCGCCGATCGAGGCGACCGGCGTGAGGCGCTCGCCCAGCGCCGGCGCGGCCGCCGCCAGCCGCTGCATGGGCCCCGCGTCCGCCGCCACGGCGTAGCCGTCGTACAGGTGACGTCGTTCGATGGCCACGCTCGCGCCGTGCCGCGCCGCCGCGGCCTCCGCGCGGGCCGTCACGTGGGCGGCGAGCTCGTCGAGCCGCGTCTTGCTGAAGGCGCGGAACTCGCCCCGCAGGACGACCTCGCTGGGCACCACGTTGGTCGGTCCCCCGCCCCGGATGGCGCCGAAGTTGAGGACCTGGTCGGCGGCCACGCGCCCGAGCGGCACGGCCGCGACCACCTCGGCCGCGGCCTTGATGGCGTGCACGCCGCGCTCCGGCTCGAGGGCGGCGTGGGCGGCCTTCCCGGTCACGGTCACGGTCACGTCGTCCTTGAACACGGCGGAGGTGATGACCTCGCCGACTTGCACCTCGCCGTCGAACGAGTAGGCGAAGTCCGCGCCGAGGGCGGCGACGTCCAGGTGCTTGGCGCCGAGCAGCCCCAGCTCCTCGCACACCGTCACGACGGCCACGAGGGTCGGTCTGTGCTCGTAACCCGTGCGGGCGGCGCGCGCGAGCAGCTCGAGGATGACGGCCACGCCGGCCTTGTCGTCGGCCCCGAGGATCTGCCTGCCGCTCGAGCGCACGACGCTGCCGGCCACCTCCGCCACGAGCGGTTCGCCCGGCACGAGGGGAACCGTGTCCATGTGCGCCGCCAGCACGACGCGCTCGGCGCGGCCGCCGGGGAGCTCGGCCACGAGGTTGCCGGCGTTGCCGCCCGTGTGAGCGCCGGCGTCGTCTTCGCGCACGTCCATGCCGAGGGTCCCGAACTCCTCGGTGAGTAGGTCCGCCACGGCGCGCTCGTCCCGGCTGGGGCTCGGCACGAGGCACAGGCGCACGAGGCGCTCCTGCAGCCGGTGTACCAGGGCGTCGCGGTCGCCTGGGCTCGTCATCGGCCGATCACCTCCGGGCTCAACACGCGCCGCGCCTGGACGTCGACGACGCCCAGGTCGGTCACCTTGTAGTCGGGGCTGACGCTCAGCGGTAGGAGCGTCAGGAGCAGCACCGGCGTCTTGACGCTCATGCCTGCATCACGCAGCGCCCCCTCCAGAGCGTCGAAGCGGGCGGCGACCTCGGGAACGGGAGCGTCCGACAGCAGGCCCGCGATGGGCAGGGGCAGCAGCGCGGTGTCGCGCCCGGTGGTGAACGCCATGCCGCCGCCCACCTCCGCCACCCGCTCGAGGGCTGCCTTCATCAGCGCCCTGTCGCGCCCGAAGAGGAACACGTTGTGGCTGTCGTGAGCGAAGCTGGACGCGTACCCGCCCGCCTCGAGGCCCGTGCCGGCGACGAGGCACACGGTCGGCCGGTAGCCCTCCCCCTCCGCGGCGAGCCTGGCCCTGGGTATCACGCAGGCCAGCGCCAGGTCGGGGTCGGTGGGGACGCCGTCGACGAGCTCCACCTGCCGCTCGCGCAGGGTCGTGAAGCTGTTCACCTGGTTGACCTCGATGACGCGCGCCGTCACGTGGTGGCGGCCGTGGTGCCGCTCCGGGCCGCCGAAGCCGAGCGCTTCCGCCGCGACGTTGCCGGACGCGAGCGCGGTGGCCGGGCCCCAGTCGACTGCCGGGGCCGGCACGGCCACGACGACGCGCCCGGCCTCCGCGACGAGCCGGCCGTCCACGTGGACCTCGCGCGGCGGGTAGGCGCAGAGGGCGTCGGTCACGAGGAAGTCGGCGCGCGCGCCGGGCGCGACGGCGCCCAGGTCGGCCAGGCCTAGGTAGGTGGCGGGGCGCAGGGTGGCCGACGCCACGGCGTCGAGGGCCGGCCATCCGGCCTCGATGGCCAGCGCCACGACGCGACTGAGGTGGCCGTCGACGAGGCGGTTGGGGACGACGTCGTCGGTGATGAGCAGGACGCGCGAGCGGTCAGGCAGCGCCACCACGGCGGCCACGACGTCCGGGGTGAGGGACTTCTCCTGCAGCATGACCCAGAGGCCCTTGCGGAGCTCCTCCCGCAGCTTGGCGGGCGTCGCCAACGTGTGGTCCGAGCGGATCCCGTGCGCCACGTAGCGCGACAGCTCCACGCCGGTGAGGCTGGGCACGTGTCCCTCCACCCCCAGGCCGGCGCGCCTGGCGGCCGCCACGATTGCGCGCAGCTTGGTGTCGCCGTGGACGAGCCCCTGGAAGTCCATGACCTCGCCGAGGGCCATCACCTCCGGCTCCGCCGCGAGAGCGGTGACGTCTTCGGCTCCCAGGGCGGCGTTGGGCGTCTCGATGTCGGGAGAGGTGGCGGGCACGCAGCTCGAGATGGCCGCGTAGACGCGCTGCGGCAGGCCGCGCGCGGCTCGGATCATCCGCCGCACGCCCTCCGCTCCCTGCACGTTGGCGACCTCGTGCGGATCCTGCAGGATGGTCGTGGTCCCGTGGGGTAGGGCCGCCTCCGCGAAGCGGCGGGGCGTGACCAGGCTACTCTCGACGTGCATGTGGACGTCGAGCATGCCTGGTTGCACGAACGCCCCGCCGAGGTCGCGGCGGGCGGCGACGGTCAGCCCCGCCAGGTCGGAAGGCGTGGGCGAGCCGGCCTCGACCTCGACGAAGCGGCCGTCGGCCACGGTGAACCACCCGGGGTAGGTGGTCTGCGTGAAGACGTCGACGAGGGTGGCGCCCGTCACGAGCAGGTCGCGCCGCGCGAGGTCGGGGAGCGCGTCCGTCATAGGCCGGCGTGCAGCAGGTCGACGGCGGCGCCGGCTATCCGGATGGTGTCTGCCTCCACCTGCCGGTAGAGGGCCTCCTTCTCCTCGCGCGTGGGTTGCGGGTCGAGGTAGATGTTCGAGTCGGTGCCGAGGACGGCGCCGACCTTGACGCCCAGGAGCGAACCGACCACGAACACCGTGGAGCACTCCTGCTCGGCGGCCACGACGCCGGCGTCGGTGAGGCGCTGGTTGAGGCCGTCGTCGCGCCGGTAGAACGCGTCGCGGGTGTACACGACCCCCTCGATGGCGCGCCTACCGAGGTGAGCCTCCGCCGCGTGCCTCAGCGCCAGCGTGACGTCGATGTCGGCGGCGGCCGGGTAGCCGAGGGGGACGTAGTCCTGCGAGGTGCCCTCGCCGCGGAAGGCGGCGGTGACCACCACGACCGAGCCGATGGGCGTGCCCGGCTGGCGTCCGCCGGCCGAGCCGACGCGGATGAAGTGGGTGGCGCCGATCCGCACCAGCTCCTCGACGGCGATGGAGGCGGACGGCCCGCCGATGCCGGTGGAGCAGACGCTGATGGGGGTGCCCGCCTTGGTGCGACCCGTGAAGATGACGTACTCGCGATTGCGGGCGATCAGCTTGGGCGCCACGAACGTCTCGGCGATGCGCTCGGCGCGGCCGGGGTCGCCGGGGATGAGGACGTAGGGGGCCACGTCGCCGGTCGTGGCGCGCAGGTGCCGCTGGATGTCAGCCATCTGGGTGTCTCCTTGCTGCGCCGCGGTGACCGCGAGGGTCACCTTGGCGCCATGCGGGGGTCGTACGCCTCGGTGAGGCCGTCACCGAAGAGGTTGAAGCCCAACACGGCGAGCGTGATGCCCACGCCGGGGAACACGCTCATCCACCAGGCGCGGCGGATGAACGTCTGGGCGCTGTTGAGCATGCCGCCCCAGCTCGTGAGGTTCGGGTCGCCGAGGCCGAAGAAGCCGAGGCTGGCCTCGAGCAGGATGGCCTGCGCCACGTCCAGCGAGGCGACGACGAGCACGGGGCCCATCACGTTGGGGAGGATCTGCAGGAACATCAGCCTGGCGTTGCGCATGCCGAGGGCGCGGCCGGCGTCGACGTAGGGCAGGGTCTTGTGGCTCAGGTACTGGCTGCGCACCAACCGCGCCGTCTGCGGCCAGCTCAGGAGGCCGATGACGAGGATGAGGTTGACGAGCCCGGAACCGAAGAACGCCACGACGATGAGCGCCAGGACGAAGCGGGGGATGACCTGGAAGAACTCGGTGACGCGCATGAGGAGCTCGTCGAACCAGCCGCCGAAGTAGCCGGCCAGCGCGCCGACGACCACGCCGATCAGGGTGGCGGTCGCCGCGGCGGCCAGACCCACGATCAGGGAGACCCGCGAGCCCCATATCACCTGACTGAGCACGTCGCGGCCCAGGTTGTCGGTGCCGAGGATGTGCGGGCCACCGAAGGGCGTGGCGAAGGCGGCGCGCGACGTCGCGTGCGGGTCGAAGGGCGCCAGGGCGGGCGCCAGCACGGCGACGACGGCCAGCAACGCCACGACCGTCAGCCCGAACACGCCGGAGCTGCTGCGCCTGAAGCGGCGCCACGCGGCCGAGGCGTTCGACCGCTCGCGCCGCGCGCCGGGCGCCGCCACGGCGACGTCAGCGCCGCCCTCGGCCGCCATCAGTACCTCACCCGCGGGTCGAGCACGGCGTAGAGGGCGTCGGTGATCAGGTTGACGAGGATGACCGTCACGGACACGAACAGGAGTATGCCGAGCAGGACGGGGTAGTCGCGCGTGTAGATGGAGTCGTACATGAGGCGGCCGATGCCGGGCCAACCGAACACGGTCTCGACCAGCGCGGAGCCCGCCACGATGAAGGCGAAGTTGTAGCCGATGACGGTCACGACCGGCAGGGCGGCCGCGCGCAGCGCGTGGCGCCACAGGACCGCGTTCTCCGACAGGCCGCGGCCGCGGGCCGCCGTGATGTACTGCGCGCTCATGACCTCGAGCAGCGACGCGCGCGTGAGGCGTGTCGTGATCGCCATGTACCGGAACGACAGCGCAGCCATGGGCAGCAGCATGTGCCTGAAGGAGTCCAGGGCGGCGGCGAAGCCGACGTACTCGACCCTCACGCTGCGGAACCCGCCCGCCGGCAGCCAGCCCAGCCAGACCGCGAACACCAGTATCAGCAGCTGACCGAGCCAGAACTCCGGGACGGCGTAACCGACCAGCGCGAAGCCGGTGGCCCCCCGATCGGTGAGGGAGCCGGGCCGACGCGCCGACAGCACGCCGAGCAAGAGCCCCACGGCGGTGGCGACCACCACGGTGCTGAGCATCAGGACGAGCGTGCGACCCAGGCGTTGCAGTAGCAGGGTCGTGACGCTCTGCCGGTTCGCGAAGGAGAAGCCGAGGTCGCCCCGCGCGACGTTGGCGACGTAGAGGATGAGCCGCTCAGGGATGCTGCGGTCCAGCCCGAAGTCGTGCCGGACGCGCTCGACGTACTCGGGGGGCGCGGGGTACTCGCCGATGAGGGAGGTGACGGGGTCGCCGGGCGCGAGCGCGATCAGCACGAAGTTGACCACCACGACGCCGAGGACGAGGGGGACGGCGTTGATCACGCGCCGCAGCGCGTAGATCGCCAGACCGCCCCCGTTGCCCTCGGACGCCATCCGCCCTCAGCTCCGCCCGGCCCTTACGGCTTGGCGAACCAGAGGTACTCGAGCCCGTCGCGCTGGTCGAGCAGGGTGCGCATGCCGCGCAGGTTGCCGGCCGCCGCCTCCGACGCCAGCTCGTCGAAGAGCACCATCACCGGCACGTCGTGGGCGAGCACCTCGTCGGCCCGGTCGTAGTACGCCTTGCGGGCGTCCTGGTCGGCGAGGCCGCCGGCCTCCTCGAGCCACTCGTCCACCTGGGCGTTCGAGTAGCCGGACGCGTTCACGAACGGCGTGCCGGGCGCCGCGCTGCGGTAGATGCGGTGGTAGCCGATGGCGGGGTCGCCGCCGGAGGTGAACGACTGCATGGTGATGTCGTAGTCGCCGCCGTAGACCCGTTCGACCATCACGGCGCGCTCGGCGGGCTGCAGCTCGACCTCGATGCCGACGCGGCGCAGCTGGTCCCTGATGATGTTGCCGGCGGCGGCGAAGGCGCCGCGGGCCGAGTCGTAGACGAAACGCAGCTTCAGGCCGGTGACGCCCGCCTCGGCGAGGAGGGCCTTGGCCTTGTCGGGGTCGTACGGGTAGAGGGTGCGGTAGTCGGTGGCGGCGGAGTAAGCGTAGGCGAAGCCGGCGCCGAACGGTCCCGAGCCCGCCTGGCCGAGGCCGCCCTGCGCCTGCTCGACGATCTGCTCGCGGTCGATGGCGTACATGAGCGCCTGGCGCACGCGCACGTCGTCGAGCCCGGGGGTGTTGGTGTTGATGAACATGAAGTAGAGGGCGGGGATGGTGATGCCCGTCCAGGTCTGGAGGTTGGGGTCGGCGGCGAGGCGCGGCAGGTCGACCGGGGGCATGTAGAAGCCCCACAGCAGGTCGGCCTCGCCCACCTCGAGGGCCGTTGAGCGCCCGACGTCCTGCGGCACCACCCGGAAGATGACGCGGTCGAGGAGGGCGGGCTCGAGGTAGTAGTCGTCGTTGCGGACGACCTCGATGCGCTCGCCGCGCACCCAGGTGCCGAACTTGAACGGCCCGCTGCCGATGGGCGCGTCGTTGGCCGGGTTGGTGAGCGGGTCGGTCCCCTCGAAGAGGTGCTTGGGCAGCACGGCCGCGTCGAAGGCCGTGAGGAGGCTGAGAAGCGGCGCGTACGGCTCCTTGAGCGTGATGACGACGGTGCCGGCGTCCGGCGCGGTGATGGAGGCGATCCGGTCGAAGGCGGTCTTGAAGCGGCCGTGGTTGGGCGCCTCCACCTCGAGCATCGAGTAGACGACGTCGGCGCTCGTCACGGGGGTGCCGTCGTGGAAGTTGGCGGCGCGCAGCGTGAACGTGTAGGTCAGGTTGTCGTCCGACACCGTCCAGCCGCTCGCCAGGTCGCCCTCCGGGCGCCCGTCGGCGGCCAGCCGCACGAGCCCGCTATAGACGTTCACCCCGACCGCGCCCACGGGGTAGCTGGTGCTGATGCCCGGGTTGAGGTGCTCCGGGTCGGAGCCGAGCACGACGATGGCCGTGCCGCCCGGGACGGGTGTCTCCTGTGCGAACGCGGGGACGGCGAGGAGCAGCGCCACCGCTACAGGCGCGGAACGCTTGAGTCTCGTCCAGAACATCGGGGGACCTACCTTTCGACTTGGGCGTGGATGGGTTGCGGGGTCGCGAGGTTCGTGGTCTCGGTGCCAGCCGAACCCAATCTAGCACCACCGGCGAGCTCGCTGGGGCGCTCGTCGAGCTTGACCAGCACCACGCCGGCGAGGATCAGAAGTCCGCCCAGAAGCTGGACGGCGGAGGGCAGCTCGCCCAGGAGCAGCCACGCCCAGACGACCGCGAACAGCACCTCGGCGAGCCCCACGAACGACGCCAGCTTCGAGCCGAGCCGGCGGCTGGCCGTGATGCCGGCCAGGTAGGCGAAGGCGGCGGCCACGAGGCCCAGCCCGGCGACGTCCAGCCACCAGGGCACCTCCGCGCCGGCCAGCAGCACGGGCGCCGTGTTCCAGACGACCGGCACCACCCCGACCGCCCCGGCGGCGAGGAGCGCCGCCGCGCCCACGCCCAGGCCCCCGGCAGCGACGACCACGGGCGGCAGCCCGTGACGGGCGTCGGCCGACACCACGAAGAAGGTGGCCAGGCCGACGGCGGCCGCCAACCCCCAGAGCACCCCGACGAGGTCGACCTCGATGGCGCCGAACACGTCGAGCACGAAGACCAGACCGGCGACGGCGAGGGCGGCCCCGGCGAGGGTGAGGGGCCGCGGCCGCTCGCCGCGCCGCAGCCACAGCCACACCACCACCAGCACGACGCCGAGGTACTCGATGAGGAGCGCCACGGCCACGGAGAGGCGCTCCACGGCGAGGAAGTAGGCGAGCTGACAGCCGGCAACGGCGATGAGCCCGAACAGCGCGATGCTGGGCCAGCCGCGGCGCAGCAGGTGCCAGCGGCCCCGCATGGCCAGCGCGCCGGGGACCGCCATGATGACGGCGCCAACGGCGACGCGCCACGTGACCGCGGCCGCGGGCGTCCAGCCGCTGAGGAGGAGGCCCTTGGCGAACGAGCCGGACGTGCCGAAGGCGGCGGCCGAGAGGAGGGCGAACAACAGCCCGAGCGAACGGTAGCGGTTCATGGGGTCCTTGTCGGGCAGCGCCGGAGGGCGCGCTGCCGGTGCGTGAGCGCGGCCCGGACGCGGCGCCGCGCCGCCCTCGTCGGTCGCCACCCAAGGCGGCGCCGGCAGGCGTCGATTCTACAGGGGCGCGGGGCCTCGCGGCCCCGCGCCCGTTCCGGGGGTGCCCCTCAGTCGTCGAGCGGGACCAAGGCGACCGCCAGCCGGTAGGGCCGGACCCGCGCACCCGCGGCCCGCCCGGTCGGGCCGCTCGACCCCGCGCTGCGCGGGTAGGCGGCGAGGAGCTCTACCAGCGTCCTCTGCAGCTCCCGCGCCTGCGCCTCGGTGAGGTCGAGGTCGGTCCAGTAGTCGGTGCCCGGCCGCCCAGCCGGGTCGAGCCAGGCGACCTCGCTCGTCTCACTGGCGGCGCCCACCACCCACGTGTCGCCCTTATCGTCCCTGAACAGGCGCTGGCCGTCGCGCCCGTCCGCGCGCATGCGCCGTGCCACGATGGCGACGCGCTCCCGCAGTTCCGGCAGGGCCTGAGCGAGCAGGCGCTCCTCGAGGCTCGCGAACGGCGTCGACCGGTACGGCACGAAGTAGGCGTCGTGCGTCGAGCGGTAGACCTTCACCCCGCGGCCCCTGCGCGGCTCGACGCGGCACACCGTGAGGAGGCCGGCCGCCAGCAGCGTCCGCACCCGGTAGAGCGTCGCGTTCATGTCGACGCTCGTCTGCGCCACGGCGTTCGAGACGGTCGACTCGCGCGCGAGGAACGGCCTGAAGGTGGTCAAGAACCGCGGGTCGGTGAGGAGCCGCGCCTGAGTCGGGTCCTCGACGCGGTGGACGTCCGCGCCGGCCGGCAGGCGGGGCGGCGCGTGCTCCTCGCTACCTGAACGAGGCGGTGTCATCCACGGTAGGTTAGCAGGCACCCTACCGACATGCGCGTGCGGCCCGCTTACTACCTCGTGAGCTCGCTGAACTGGTTCGCCAACGTCCTGCCCATGGCCGTGTCGGTGCTGCTGGCGCAGTCGCGCGGCCTCACGTTGACGGACGTGGGTCTCTTCATGGGCGCCTACGCCCTGACCGTCGTGGTGTTGGAACTGCCGTCGGGCGCCCTGGCGGACGCCGTGGGGCGCAAGCGCGTGTTCCTCGCCGCCAGCGCCCTGCAGGTCGTCGCCAAGGCGGTGTTCCTGACCGCGTTCGGGCTGCCGGCCTTCGTCCTCTACGGCCTCTTGGCCGGTGCCGCCCGCGCCCTTGCCTCCGGGGCGCTCGAGGCGTGGTTCATCGACGCCCTGCAGGCCGAGGAGCCCGGGGTCGACCTGCAGCCCGCGTTGGCGGCGGGCGGCGCCTACAACCTGGCCGCGTTGGCGGCGGGAACGGCGGCGGG
>JACFNR010000035.1:28693-30175 GCA_019454765.1 Trueperaceae bacterium
GCAGGTGTAACATCTCGGCCATGGCCGTCACCGCCGGACTTCTCGCCCGTGACCCCGGGACGCCACGGCCGCGGATCCAGGGTCGCGTGCACCGATGAGGGCCATCCGCGCCCTCACCGGTCGGCGGAAGCTCGTTCCCGCCGGCGCCCGCGTGAGGTGGGCGTTCGCCGTCCTCGCCATCGCGGCGGCTGCCTTGGCGGGACGCTCGCCAGCGCAGGGCGGGCACACGCCTGCCACCACGCCGCAGGCCGCCACAGCCCGGAGCACTGCACCGGCAACGACCGGCATCGTGCTCGCGGACCAGCAGACGGTCGACCTCGGCGACGGCTCCTGGGAGGTGGAGCTTTACCGCAACGAGGCGTTCCAGTGCGGTCGGAAGGGCACGTTCACTTTCGCCGTGTTCGAACCGCGCGGTGATGACGGCGGTGCAGCGCCGCTATGGGTGTTCCTGCACGGCGGCGGGGCGGGCTACTACACCGATGCGGCCCCGCCCCGTTACGTTGGCAACGAGGCGAACAACGACGAGGAGTCGCTAGCGAAGCTGGTGCGTCGCGCCGTCTCGGGCGGTCAGGACACCATCATCAACCGGCGCCTCCGCGAGGGCTGGCGGGTGCTGGTGCCGTCGATGTGCGATCACGACCTGCACGCCGGCGAGGGCACCGTCTACCCGAACAACCCGAATCACGGCCGCGAGGGCGACACCGTCGACGGGCTGCTCGCCAACGAGGCCGCGCTCATGTGGGTGGCCGACAACAGGCCCACGACGTGGGTGGTGGTGCACGGAACCAGCGCGGGCTCGGTCGGGGCGTTCGCCTTGACTTACGCCCTGCACGAGCGTGGCATCGACGTGAACGCCGCGATCCTCGATGCCTACATCGTGACCCCTCGCCTGGTGCCCTACTTCGCGGCCGGCCTCACCCCCCCGGTCCGCAAGTACCCAGGTTTCGATTTCGCCGGCGTGACCGCCAAGGTAGGCCGCTTCGCCGACCTCGGACCGACCGGGGTGACTCCCGAACGAGTCGTGGCCGAGGACGATTTCCGGGCGGTCCCGATCCTCGACGTGATCGGAGACTCGGACCCGCACTGCGCCGGTCAGTTCCCGCCGCTCCCGGTCGCCGACGGCGCGAACAACTGCGAGTACGTCCACGGTGGCTTCGCCGCGGCCGTCGCTGCCCAGGCGAACAGCCCGCACGGGCAGCTGGTGATCGCCGGCGGGGGACACTCGACCACCAAGCAGCCGGGCAGGGTCCACGATCAGGTCGACGCCTGGTTGCTGCCCCTCCTAGGCGACGACGCACACTTGCCGTTCGATTAGGCCTGAAGCGGCAGGAACGAACGGTACGGTGGCACCTGGCCCCTCGCACGGGCCCTTCGCAGCAGGCGTCACCTCGGGACGTGGTGGGAACTAAAAGAACCCCGTCATCGACGGGGTTCCATTGGTGGAGCCGAGGGGATTCGAACCCCTGACCTTCTGAATGCCAT
>JACFNR010000036.1 GCA_019454765.1 Trueperaceae bacterium
CAGGCGGGATCCAAGCGGGGCGAGCCCAAGCAGCGGGCCGAGCGGGACGCGGGCAAGCAGAACGCAGGCGACCGACCCCCGTCCGAGCAGCCGCGGCAGAGGCAGGAAGCCAAGGAACCGTCGACCCCGCAAGCGCCCGCGCCCGCCGCGCCGCAGCGCAAGAAGCGGAAGGTGCTCAGGTTCGGCTGAGGCGGGGTCGCGCTGGATGAAGTGAGCTTTCTCACCTCGTCTGGTACACTTCGCCAACCGCGACTCCCGCGCCCCGGGCCCTGTGCGGCCCGTGGGCGCAGCGCCCCACCCGGCGCACCGGCGCAAGAGGATCAGAGGGAGATACCACATGGCCCAG
The DNA here is from genome assembly GCA_019454765.1 of Trueperaceae bacterium. Taxonomy (NCBI): domain Bacteria; kingdom Thermotogati; phylum Deinococcota; class Deinococci; order Trueperales; family Trueperaceae; species Trueperaceae bacterium. Next base: position 347 of record JACFNR010000036.1, read on the forward strand.
GCGTACCGATACCCGCTCACCCGCGTCTGTCTCAGAAGCGGAACCATGACGCTGCCCCTGGCCATGCTCCATCTCTTCCCCGAGGAGGGCGCCATCACCGCCGTCGACAACGAGACGGGCGCGGAGTACGAGCTCGAGCTCACCGGCCCGCGGGTCCTCGCCGGGCTCTCCGGTCTCTACGCGGCGCACGACCCCGAGGTGAACGACGAGCTTCACGTGACGCCGCTGGGCGACGGCAGGTTCGGCTTCGACGTCGTGTCGCGCGTGAGGCGCAGCCAGGCGGCCACGACCACGGCCCTGGCCGGGGTCCTGGACGAGCTGGCGGCGGCCGGGGTCCCGGTGACGGCCGCCGAGGTCCACGCCCTCTTCCCGACCCTGCCAGACGGTTTCGACCTGGAGCCCTACCTCGCCTCGGACCCTCGCTTCGTGCAACGCAACGGCCGCTGGCAGAGCGCCGCGGCGGAAACGGAGGAGAGCGAGCTGGAGCCCGAGTCGCCCAAGCCGGCACGGCTCACCACGGAGGCGCCGGTGGCGGCCGCCGAGCTGGTCGAGGTTGCGGTGGGCGGCACCGCGGTGGCGCAAGCGACCGCCGCCGGTGGCGGCGCAGGGTCCGCCGCACGCGCGGGCGAACAGGTCCGGGGGGAGGCCGGGGGCGAGGGCGCCGGGGGGACGACCCGGGCGTCGGAGCCACTTGCGGCCGAGCAACCGCCCCTGTGGCAGGAGGGCGGCTCGGCCGCCATCTGGCAGGGTTTCGCCGCCAGCGCCGAACGCCCCGCCCCTCGTGGGGGGGAGGCGCCGGGCAGCCGGCAGGTCCACGAGAGGAGGGTGCCGGAGCCGGCGCGGGCGGTCGAGGAGCCGCTTGACGACGCAGACCTGACCGCGCTCGAGCTCGCCCAACGGCTTCGGCGAGTCCTGGAACCCCTCGGGTACCGCGCGACCCCGTTGGGGGGCGGGCAGATGACCCTGACTGCCGACCTGGGCCGCCGCCAGTATGAGGTCCACGCGCAGCTGCTCCCCAGCGGCGAGCGCCTGGACTGGGCCGCGCTGCTGGCCAAGCGCCGCACGTCGAGCGCGCGCTTCCTTGCCGTCTTCGGCGACCACCGCGACCTGCTGCGGCTGACCAGCCCCGCTGAACTGGCCCGGGCGACCCTCTGGAGCTGGGAGGCCCTCGACCGCCTGCGCGTGCTTCACGGCACGGTGCCCGTCAGCCCCATCGACCTCGAGTCGCACTTCGATCGCGATGGGCTCTTCGAGAGCGGCCTCGACCGCTTCGAGCAGGGCGTGGCGGCCCGCGTGGCGGAGCGCGGCGCCACCTCGCAGGTCCTCACGCGCCTCGGTCAGATGCGAGCGCCGAGCGTGTTCCTGCTGGAGGAGTTGGCGACGGACGCCGGCATGAGCCGCGACGCCGTCCTGCGCATCCTCGAACGCCTGTCAGAGGCGCCCTTCCACCTGGTGGCGCGCGTCGACCAGGGTGAGTTCCTGCTGCGGGTGCGGGTGGCGGACGCCCTGACCAGCCTCGCCGCCTACGCGGTGAGCCTCAAGGAGCGCCTGCCGTCGCGGAAGCACGAGCGGCTCACGGGGCTGGACGACGAGCCCGCGGAATCCGGTGGTGCCGAGGCGGCTGCGGACGCTGTCGACGGCGAAGGGGGGCCCGCCTCCGCGCGGTTGGGCGAGGAGCACGGGCCCCTGGGCGATTCGCTGAGGGCATGAGATCGCGGCCGGACTCCGGGTGCCGGCCGCGCGGAGACCGCGGGAGGGCCGGCCGCCGGCTCAGGCCTGCGACCCGCCACGCGTCTTGCGGCCCGTGGCGGTGCTCACCCCCGGGAAGCCCCAGACACCCATGCGCCGCATGACGTCGCCCTTGGTGAACTGGTAGCGCATCACCCCCACGACATGGACGCCGAGAAGCGCTAGGTAGCCGTAGGCGAGGAGCCGGTGCGCCGTCTGGGCGCGGACGTCCTCGAGCACGGCGGGGATGGTGGCGCCGGGCTGGAGCACCGCGGGCATGAGCCCGTTGGCGATCAGGGCCGCGGCTCCGCTGAGGGCGAGGACGAGCGGAACGAGCAGCGCCAGGGCGTGGACGGCACCGTTGAGTGCCTCGTTCCAGCGCGGCAGGCCCGGCGGCGGCGCCACGGGTCTGCGCCTGGCGAGCACCATGCGTATGGCGGACAGGACGGCGATGACGACCCCGTCGATGAGGTGGGCGGCGTACAGCGCGGCGCGGACGTCCGCGGCTTCGGTGCGCGCCATCACGAGGCCCATGGGGAACATGGCGAGGATCAGCAGGGCGCTGAGCCAGTGAAGCCGCTGCTGTGCGAGGGTGTACTCTTCCGCGAGTCTGGTCATCTCACGCTTCCCTTCCCGATGAGGCAGCGCCGCTGGGCGCTGCCTCGAGGTTGGCTATCAACTTGGTGAACGTGGTCAGCAGGTGGTCGACCTCGGCGTCGCTCAGGTCGCCGAAGGCCATGGCGTTCACGCGCCCCGTGGCGCGCACCACCTCCTCCTCGATCTCTATAGCGCGGTCGGCGAGGCTGACGATCACCTGGCGGCGGTCGGCGGGGTCTTGGCTGCGGGTCACGAGACCGTCGCGCTCCATGCGCTTGAGCGTGTGGGTCATCGTCGACTGATCGATCTGGACGCGCCGGCAGAGTTCGGTCTGCGTGAGCCCGTCCTCCTCGTAGAGGGCGAGTAGCTGGGCGAGCTGACCGGGGACGACGCCCAGCGGCTCGAGCTCGATCCGGATGTTGTGAGCGAGGAGCCTGGCGAGGTGGTTGGCCTGGTACCCGAGGGAGCGTCGCCGCGTGAGCGTGGCGGCTTCACGCGCCGGCGCCGGGCCGCGGCCGGGAGCGTAGGAGGTTGAAGAACTTGGCATGCCAACTATTATACATGGTCAGCCAAGTAAATACCACCGTTCGCGGTCGCTCGACCCGGGGCCGAGGGGTCAGCCTTGATGGTCGGTACGGACTCCGGGGGCCCGGACGGGCGGGGACGAGGTCCTTAGAGGTCCTGCAGCGCGCGCACGGGGAGGGGCCGGCCGTCCGCGCGGGCCGCCGCGGCCGCCGCCATCGCCCCCACCGTCCAACGGGCGGCCTGCAGCGTGGTGACGTACGGCACGCCGTTCTCGAGCGCGCGCCTGGGCTCGGACGTGCGCTCGACGTCGACGAGCAGCCCGTAGTCGGGCTCGACGCCCGGCCCCAGCGGGCCCCGGGCGACCTCGAAGCCCAGGCCGATCAGCTCGGCCCCCAGCTCGTCCAGGCCGCCGCCGATGAGCCTCACGCGGCCAGAACGCGGGAGGTCGGCGCCGGCGCCGAGGGCCGCGCGGTAGTAGGCCAGGTACGGGTCCTCGTCGATGCCCATGCTCTCGCCCGTCGAGCGCATCTCGGGCCCGAGGAATGGCGCGACGCCGGCGAACTTGAGGAACGGCAGCACGACCTCCTTGACGCTGTAGTGGCGCGGGCGGGGCGTGACCGTGAAGCCGAGCTCTACGAGGCTCCTGCCCGCGCTGACCAACGCGGCCAGCTTGGCAAGCGGCACCCCGACGGCCTTGGAGAGGTAGGGGATGGTGCGGCTGGCGCGCGGGTTGGCCTCGACCACCAGCACGTCGTCGCCGCGTACGACGTACTGGACGTTGATCAGCCCCACCACGCCGATGGCCTCCGCCAGCTTGAGCGTGTACTCCTCGATGCGCGCGAGGGCCTCCGGTGCCAACGTGACCGGCGGGGTCACGCAGGCGCTGTCGCCCGAGTGGATGCCGGCCAGCTCCACGTGCTCCATGACGCCGGCCACCACCGTGAGGCGCCCGTCGCGGAGCGCGTCCACGTCGACCTCGGTCGCGCCCGCGATGAACTCGTCGAGCAGGATCGAGGGGTTGTCGGGCAACTCGGCGTACACCTCGGCGAGGTAGGACTCCAGCTCCGCCGCATCATGCACCACGCGCATGGCGCGGCCACCAAGGACGTAGCTGGGCCGCACCATGAGCGGGTAGCCCAGACCCTCCGCGAGCGCGGCGGCCTCCTGCGGGTGAGCGGCCACCGCCCCGCGCGGCTGCGGGATGCCCAGGCGCCGGCACAGGGCGTGGAAGGCGTCGCGGTCCTCGGCCGCGTTGATGGCGTCGGCCGGGGTGCCCCAGATCGGGACGCCCGCGTCCGTCAGCCGCCGCGCCAGTTTCAGTGGCGTCTGACCCCCGAGCTGGACGATCACGCCGTCCGGCCGTTCGTGGTCGACGATGTTGGCGACGTCCTCGAAGGTGAGGGGCTCGAAGTACAGGCGGTCCGCCGTGTCGTAGTCGGTGGAGACGGTCTCGGGGTTCGAGTTCACCATGATGGTCTCGAAACCGGCGTCCTTCAGGGCCCACACGGCGTGCACGGTGGCGTAGTCGAACTCGACGCCCTGCCCGATCCGGTTGGGGCCGGAGCCCAGGATCACGACCTTGCGCTCGGCCGACGGTGGCGCCTCGTCCTCCCACTCGTAGGTCGAGTAGAGGTACGGCGTGTACGCCTCGAACTCGGCGGCGCAGGTGTCGACCGTCTTGTAGACGGGCGCCCCGTCGTGCAGGAGCCGGGCGGCCCGCAACTCGCCGGCCGGCGCGCCCGTCAGGGCGGCCACCTCGCGGTCGGAGAAGCCGATGCGCTTGACCTCGCGCCACCGCTCCCACGTCCACTCGGCCGGGGGCGGTCCCGCCGCGATCTCCTGCTCGGCGAGCACGATCTCCTTGAGTTGGGCCAGGAACCACGGATCGATGTGGGTGTCCTCGAAGAGCGACTGGACGGACCGGCCGCGCCGCAGCAGCTCGAGGACGGCCCCGAGTCGCTGCGGGTTGGCGTGCAGGCGGGCCTCCAGCTCCGCCACACTCAGCCCGGCCGTCTCGCTGCGCACGTCGAGCTCGAGCGAGCGCAACGCCTTCAGTAGCGACTCCTTGAAGGTGCGCCCGATCGCCATGACCTCGCCCACGGAGCGCATCTGGGTGCCGAGGGTGGTCGAGGCGGTGGGGAACTTCTCGAAGGCGAAGCGCGGGATCTTGGTGACCACGTAGTCGATGGTCGGCTCGAACGCCGCCTTGGTCTCCTTCGTGATGTCGTTGGGCAGCTCGTCCAGGTGGTAACCCACCGCCAGCAGCGCGGCGATCTTGGCGATGGGGTAGCCCGTCGCCTTGCTGGCCAGGGCCGAGGAGCGCGACACGCGCGGGTTCATCTCGATGACGATGCTGTCACCCGTGGCCGGGTCGACCGCGAACTGGATGTTGGAGCCGCCCGTGTCGACGCCGATCTCGCGGATGATGGCGATCGACTGGTCGCGCAGGCGCTGGTACTCCTTGTCGGAGAGCGTCTGGGCGGGCGCCACCGTGATGCTGTCGCCCGTGTGCACGCCCATGGGGTCGAAGTTCTCGATGGAGCAGATGATGACGACCGTGTCGTTCTGGTCGCGCATCACCTCCAGCTCGTACTCCTTCCAACCCAGCACCGACTGTTCGATCAGCACGCTGTGGACGGGGGAGTCGTGCAGACCCTGATGGACGATGGCGCGGAACTGAGCCTCGTCGTGGGCGATGCCGCCGCCCGTGCCGCCCAACGTGAAGCTGGGACGGATTATGGCCGGGTAGCCGATGGTGCTCACGAACGCGAGGGCCTCGTCCAGGCCGGTGACCATCTTGCCGGCCGGCGTCTTGATGCCGATCTTGCTCATGGCCTGCTGGAACAGCTGCCGGTCCTCGCCCTTCTGGATGGCTGCGTAGTTGGCGCCGATGAGCTCGACGCCGAACTCCTCGAGGACCCCAAGCTCGTGCAGCTTGGAGGCGAGGTTGAGCGCCGTCTGGCCGCCGAGGGTGGGGAGCAGGGCGTCAGGCCGCTCGACCCGGATCACCTCGGTGACGAACTCGGGCGTGAGGGGCTCGATGTAGGTGCGGTCGGCGACCTCGGGGTCGGTCATGATGGTGGCCGGGTTCGAGTTGACCAGCACCACCTCGTAGCCGGCCGCCCGGAGCGCCTTGCAGGCCTGGGTGCCGGAGTAGTCGAACTCGGCCGCTTGCCCGATGACGATGGGCCCGGAGCCGAGGATGAGGATCTTCTGGATATCTTCGCGTCTGGGCATGGGTGAGGGGCCTCGCAACCACCGAAGTGGGAGTGTAACACCCGGCCGCTCGCGCGCCGGCGGCGCCGGGTGGCGCGCCGGGCGGACGTAGGCGGCAGCCGGGTAGGGCGCTGCAAGAACATGCGGCGCGGTGCACGCTTGCGGCATGGCCCGTCGCCGCCCGCTCATCCCCGCTCCCGCTCCCACCAGCGGTCGCGCCGGTCGGGCCGGCCGCGGGCGGCGCGCCTGGGCGGGCGGCCCTGCCGCCCAAGACCACCCGCTCGCCGCCGCCGGCTTCCTGGCGCTGCTGCGGGGCGGGGGCGTGCAGGACGCTGCCGCGGCCGAGCTCGTCGGAGGCGTGGTCTGCCGGTTGCCCACCCTGGCGGCCTCGGAGGCCGAGGCGGTGGTGGGCCTCGGTTCGCGCCTGACGCTCGCCCTGGCGCGGCTCGCGTCGGCGGTTGGCGCCGGCGCCGAGGTGCGCGCCCGGCCGCTGGTGCGCCTCGGCGAGGGCGACATGCTGAGACCCGAGCTGGCGGTGCTGGCGCCGGCCGAGCGGCGCGGCGCGGCGCCCGCGCGCGCCGCGGGCGGCTACCACCATCTCGGTGGCGCGGGGGCCGAGCCGCGGGAGGTCATCCTCGCCGTCGAGCTCGCCCGCGTGGGCAGGCACCGGCTCGTGAGCTACGCGCGGGCCGGCGTGAAGGAGGTGTGGTTGCTCGACCTGGAGCGGTCGTGGGCGGAGGCGTACCGCGCGCCCTGGGCGGGGGCGTTCACCTCGCGCACGCTCTGGTACCCGGGGGAGGAGGTGCCGCTCGGCGGGCTGCCCGGCCTCGCCGCCCAGGCGTTGGCGTTCGACTGAGGGGCTGGGCCCCTCACTGCTCCACTGTGGGCTCGAACCCGATCACGAACTCCTCGCCCGCCACTCTCACGCGGTCGCCCTCCACCAGGCGGTGCTTGCGGCGCGTCTCCACCACGCCGTTCACGCGCACGTCGCCGCGCTGGATCAGCAGCTTGGCGTGCCCGCCGGTGGAGGCCACGCCGAAGAACTTGAGCGCGTCGTCGAGGCGGAGCGACGGCGGCGCGTCCGCGTCCGCGCCGGCCCCGCCAGCCGGCGCCGCCATCAGCGGAGCTCGGTGGGTTCGGCGGCGGGGTAACTGCCGAGGAACTTGACGAACGCGGCGCGGCGCATCAGGTCGGTCATGGCCGCGGCCACGTTCGGCTGGTCGATGTGACCCTCGATGTCGACGTAGAAGAGGTAGCTCCACGGCTTGTCGCGGCGCGGCCGCGACTCGAGCTTCGTCATGTTGATGTCGTGGCGCGGGAAGACCTCGAGGCAGGCCACCAGGTCCCCCGGGCGGTGGCGGGTGGCGAGCACCAGGCTGCTCTTGAACAGGGTGCCCTCGGGGTGGCCGCTCGCGCTGCCGCCCCCGGTCTTGGCGTCGAAGTGCGCCAGCACGAAGAAGCGCGTGAAGTTGAAGGGCAGGTCCTCGATCTTCTCGGCTATCACGTCGAGACCGTACTCGGCGGCGGCCCGCACGCTGGCGATGGCCGCCTTGCCCTCGCCGCCGTTCTCCGCGAGCAGCTTGGCGGCGCCGGCCGTGTCGAAGTCGGTCACCGCCTCCAGGCCGTGCCGCCGTATGAAGCCCATGCACTGCGCCAGCGCCTGCGGGTGGCTGTAGACGCGCTTGACGTCCTCCAGCTTGACGCCCGGCTTGACGAGGAGGTTGTGGTGCACGCGGACCACCCGCTCGCCCACCACGTTCATGTCGGAGTCGGTCAGCAGGTCGTAAGTCTGGTTGATGGAGCCTGCCAGGCTGTTCTCCACCGGCAGGCAAGCGTAGTCGCACGAACCCTCCGCCGCGGCCGCGAACGCCTCCTGGAAGGTGGGGTAGCCGACCGGCTCCCCGCCGGGAGCGAAGCCGAGCGCGGCCTCCTCGCTGAAAGCGCCTGGGACACCTTGGTAAGCGATGCGGACTCGCCGTCGTGCGGTCATGGCGAGGAGTCTACCCCTACCCGCGCTCCTCCGCCCTCAGGCGGCGGCCTCCACCTCGCGCCGCAGCGACTCCAGGCGCCGCTCGACCGCCTCGAGCTCGGCTCGCAACTCGCGGAGCCGCTCCAGCTCGGTGCCCACGAAGCGGGTGTAGGGGCTGATGGCGGCGGTGAGCTTCTCCTGCGAGCGGTCCAGCTCCAACCGGAACTGCTTCCCCACGCCCTCGTCGAGGACCGCCTGCAGCTCCGTCATCTTCCGCCGCAGCTCGCGCTTGGCGCGCGCCCGCTGACGCGGGAAGACGAGGAGGCCGAGCCCCATGGCGGTCAGGCCCAACGCCAGGCCGGTGACGTCGAGCGCTGCGCCCGTCATGATGGCCAGCATCGCCGCGGAGAGGCCCAGCCCGCCGACCTCGAGCAGCCCCGTCTGGATGACGGCGCCCTGCAGCCTGTCGGCAAGTTGGCGCGCCTCGGCGGGTGCGTCGTACTCGCCCATGGCGGCCTCGGCGCGCTCGCGCAGGCCGCGCAGCAGCGCCTGGCGGTCGTACTGGAAACGCCCGCCCACCTCCCCGATGACGCGCTCCTGCTCGGCCGCGCGCTTCTCGTTGAGGTAGGCCATGACGTCCTCCCACAGGTGGATGTTGCGCCCGATGAACCAGTCGACCAGCTCGCCGAGACCAGCGTCGATCTCCGCCTCCGCGCTCTTGACGACCTTGGCCTCGAACTCCTCGCGCACCTTCTGGCCGTTCATCAGCTTGGGGAGGCGCCGCCACCTGATGGTGTCGTCGAAGAACTCCTCGCCCCGCCGCTCCACGTCCGCCAGCACCCCCTTGAGGGAGCCGACGTACTTGGTGAGGTCCCGCTCGAGCTCGGCGGCGAAGTGCAGGCGCTGCCGGTCGATCTCGGCCAGCGTGGCCTCGTCGTCGGTCAGGAGCCCGAGGCGGTTCTCCAGCACCGTCGACTGCTGGTCGGCCGTGCGCCGCGCCACGCCGAGGGGCGTCAGCAGCTTCAGCTTGAGCCGGTCGGCGCCGAGTCGGTGGCGGATGGCCGCCTCCAGCTCGGGGAGGCCACTGGCGGCCAGGGCCGCCTCGTCGCCGGCCTGACGCGCCAGGAACGCCCGGCGCGAACTGACGCCGAACACCTCGGGCGTGGCGCCGAGCGTCTCGCGCGCGTGCTGCGCCACGAACGCTATGACCGTCTCGCGCTCGGCGTCGGTCGCGAGGATGTCCACCTTGTTGACGACCATGATGACCTTCTTGCCCCACGACGCGATCAGGGTCAGGAACTCCCGCTCGCTCTGGGTGAAGGGACGGTCGGCGCTCGTGACGAAGAGCACGAGGTCGGCGCGGGGCACGAAGCGCTCGGTCAGTTGCTGGTGCCGCGCCACGATGGCGTTGGTACCGGGCGTGTCGACGAACGCCACGGTGTCCAGCAGGTCGCTGGGGTAGGTGCGCCTGACGACGCCGCCCTCGTCGTCGGACTCTGCCACCTCGCTGCCGTGGGTGATGACGGTCACGCGGTCGGTCGTCGGCGTGACGCCCTCCGGCATCACGCGCTCCCCGAGGAGCGCGTTGATGAGGCTCGACTTGCCCGCGTTGAACTCGCCCGCCACGACCAGGAGGAAGATGCCGTCGAGGTCGTCGACGGCGGTGCGAACGTCGGCCACGCTCTCCGGTTCCGCCTCGAGCTTGGCGAGCAGCACCAACAGGTCGGTGACGGCCCCGCGCTCGCGCGTGACGAGGTCTCGTAGGCCGTCGGGCAGCTCAAGCACCAACGGAAGATACCACGGCGCCCACGCGGTTCTAAGACACCCGCCTGTTAGAGTCTGCCATGCCGGACACGGACAGACTACTCGCCGAGTTCAAGCTCGAGATGGGCATCCTCAACGACCTCGGCGCGGCCGCGGACCTCCTCTCCTGGGACCAGGACACCTACATGCCGTCCGGTGCCGCCGCGGGTCGCGGCCAGCAACTGGCGACGTTGCACTCCATCCAGCACGCCCGACTCACCAGCGAGCGCGTGAGCGACCTGTTGGCGGCGCTCGAGTCGGCGGGCCTGCCGGCCGACTCCCCCGAGCGCGCCATGGTGAGGGAGGCGCGACGGCATGCCGACCGCGCCCGCTCCGTGCCGGCGCGCCTCGTGGAAGAGCTGGCGCGGCGGTCCAGCAGCGCGCGGGTCGCGTGGAGCAGGGCGCGCGCGGAGGACCGCTTCGAGCTGTTCGCCCCGGAACTCGCGGAGATGTTCGCGCTCAAGCGCGAGGAGGCGGACGCGGTGGGTGGCGGCTCCCGCTACGACGCGCTCCTCGACGAGTACGAACCCGGCGCCACCGCGGCAGGGCTCGCCGAGCTGTTCGAGCCGCTGCGGGTCGAGCAGGTCGGCCTGCTGGAGGCCATCCGGGCGAGCGGCGTGCAACACCCGGCCGGCATGCTCGAACGCGGCTACCCCGTGGCCGCGCAACGCGACCTGTGCCTGCGCACGGTGGCGGCCTTCGGTTACGACCTCGACCGCGGGCGCCTCGACGTCACCCTGCACCCGTTCGCCACGACCATCGGCGGCGACGACGTCCGCATCACCACCCGCTACGACGAGCACTTCCTCAACACGGCGCTGTTCGGCGCCATGCACGAGGCCGGTCACGCCATGTACGAGCAGGGGATCGACCCCGCCTACCACCGCACGCCCCTCGCCAGCGGGGCCAGCCTGGGCGTGCACGAGTCGCAGTCGCGCCTGTGGGAGAACCTGGTCGGCCGCTCGCTGCCGTACTGGCAGGGCGCCTACCCAACGCTGCAGGCCGCCTTCCCGGCCCAGCTCGGGGAGGTCGCGCTCGCCGACTTCTACCGCGCCATCAACCGCGTCGAGGGGAGCCTGATCCGCGTCGAGGCCGACGAGGTCAGCTACAACCTCCACGTGCTCGTGCGGTTCGAGCTCGAACTGGCGCTCTTGCAGGGCGACCTCGCCGTCGCCGACCTGCCGGGCGCCTGGAACGAGCTGTACGGCGAGTACCTCGGCCTGGCGCCCGCCTCCGACGCCGACGGCTGCTTGCAGGACATCCACTGGGCGGCAGGCCTGATCGGCTACTTCCCCACCTACGCCCTCGGCAACCTGATGAGCGCGCAGCTCGCCGCCGCAGCGCGCCGCGCCGAACCGCACCTGGACGAGGCGCTCAGCGCCGGCGACTTCGCGCCGCTACTCGCGTGGCTGCGGGTCAACGTGCACAGGCACGGCTGCCGCTACCGGCCGGAGGAGCTCCTCGCCCAGGCGACGGGTTCGGGTCTGAGCGCCGGACCGTACATGACGTACCTTCGCGAGAAGTACGGCGAGCTCTACTCCCTGTGAAGGGTGGCCATGGCGCGGGGCAGGTGGGATCGCTGACTTATCCTGGGGCCGACGCGCGGGTGCGCCTCGCGGGGGTCGTGGGGCGCATGGGCCGGCGACCGGTCCGGGGGCCGGTGAGGAAGGGACGACGGATGCTCATGGCTGAATGGCGCAAGCTCGCCACCAAGACGGCGCTCGCCGCCGCGCTGGCGCTGCTGGCGACGCCGGCGTTGGCGCAGATCGGCGCGGCGCCCACCACCATCCTAGCGGGGCTCGCGGACTACGCCCCCCGCGCCGACGGCGCCGAGTACCTGACCGGCAGCGGCTTCCGCTTCCACGTTACGGCGGTGGATGGTGTGGCCACCGAGGTCGGCGGGTCCGGCGCGCTGACGGACGCCAACGTGCGTTTCCTCGGCGCCCTCGTGGGCGCCGCCAGCGGCTACGGCGCCGGCATCGCCGCGCCAGTCGCCGACTTCTTCCGGACCCGTGCCGCCGAGCTCGAGGGGCGGGGAGAGGTGGCCATCGAGGTGATGGAGTACCTCATGTTCGTGGTGGTCACGCCGGCAGCGGCTGACGCTCCCGGAGCGCCGGGCGTGGTGGAGGTGCGGTTCGCGCCGCAGTTCGTGGCGGACGAACGCTTCGGGCCGCCAGCGCACGCCCTCGGTCCGGCCGACGCGGCGCACGTGATCAGGCTCTTCACGGACCTGCAGTGCCCGTTCTGCGCGCAGTTCGAGTCGCAGGGCATGCCCATCGTGCTGGACGAGCTGCTGCCGCGGGGCGACGTGCGCTTCGAGCTGCACCACTTCCCGCTCAAGAGCATCCACCCCAACGCCATCGCCGCGGCGGAGGCCAGCGAGTGCGTGGCGGCTGCCGCCGCTGCGACCGGCGGACGAGACGCCGGTGAGCGGGCCTTCTGGGACTACCAGGCCGCTCTCTTCGCGGCGCAACCGAGCTGGGCCGACCTGCCCGACCCGCTTCCCTCCTTCGCCGCGGTGGCCGCCGAGCTCGAGCTGGACGGCTCCGGGTTGGCTGCTTGCGTGAGGAGCGGCGAGTTCGGGCCGCTCGTCGAGGAGTCCTACCGCGTGGCGGCGGTGGAGCTGCGGCTCACGGGCACCCCCACGCTGTTCGTCGACGGCCTCAAGGTGGCCGATTACCGCGACCTCGACGAGTACCTCAGGCTCATGCGGCTCGGGGACGCCATCCGGCTGGGCGCGGGCGCGCCGGCGGCCTCGGGCGCGGCCGAGGCGGCGGCGCCCGCTCAGGACGCGTCGACGTCAGGTGCGCCCGCCAAGGGCGCGCCGGCCCAGGGCGCTGACGCGTCGGCGCCGAGTGAGCCGGACGCGCCGTCCCAGGACGCTGACGCGCCGGACGCACCGACCCAGACCGCTCCCCCACAGGGCGCCCCCTGACCCTCGGCGCGCGCCGGGGCGCGGCACGTGCAGCGCTCGCGGCGGCGCCAGGCCGAGCGGCCCGTGAGGCCGCTGGGCTCCGTGTGCGATAGTGATGCTCAGTCAGGATGGACGACGACGGCGGGGCGGCTCGAGCGGGGCCGTCACCGCGGCGCAGTGCGCGGGAGGGGAGCTAGATGACCGAAGCGAGCCAGTACCCGAGTCTGGTGTGGCACCTCAAGAACACCGAGCTGTTCGAGGACCTGACGCCGGACGAGATCGAGCAGATGGCGCGCATCACGCCGTACAAGAAGTTCGCGGCCGGCGAGATCATCTACCACATGGAGGACCCCGCCGACGCCCTCTACTTCGTGCGCGACGGCATGGTGAAGATCTCGATGTACTTCCCGAACGGCAAGGAGATGATCCTGGGGCTGCTCGGCAAGTACGACATCTTCGGGGAGCTCCTGCTGCTCGAGAGCGAGAGGCGCCCCAACCAGGCGGAGGCCGTGACGGACACGACCCTCATCGTCATGCCCGAGATGGAGTTCCAGCGCCTGCTGCAGCAACAGCCGCGCATCGCCATGAAGTTCATACAGGTCATGAGCACGCGCCTGTGGCAGGCGCAGCAGTGGCAGGCCGAGGTCGGCGCCTTCGACGCGCCCGGCCGCCTCGCGAACCTGCTACTGCGGCTTGCCAACGACTTCGGCGTGCCGGGCGACCGCGGCACAGTCATCGACCTGACCCTGACCCAGCAGGACCTGGCCAAGATGATCGGCGCCACGCGCGAGACGGTCAGCCACTGCCTGGCGCGCCTGCTCGAGTACGGCGCGGTGCGGCGCCGACGCGCGCCCATCACGGTCAACCAGGAGCGCCTGCAGGCGTTCCTCGACGAGGCGAGCGCCTGAGGGGCGGCATCGTCACGACCCGTTCATGACGATCACCGGCACCTTGGAGGCGGCCAGGATCTGCTCCACGCGCGGACCGAGGTAGAGCCGCTCCGAACCTGGACGCACGTCGGTACCCAGGATGATGAGATCGTGGCCCAGCTGCTCGGCGACGGCGAGGATGGCGGTGCTCGTGTCGGCCGCCACGCGCACCTCCGTGTCGGGGTTGACGCCGCGCGCCTCCCCCAGCTCCCGCAGGCTGTTCACGATCTGGTAGGCGGCGGCCAGCTGGCGCTGCTGCGCCGCGCCGCTGGCGTCCAGCCGGTAGGGCCCCTGCTCCCTGATCACGACGTTGAGTAGCGACACCCGGCTCGCCCCGTCCCTGGCCAACGCGAACGCCAGCTCGGCGGCGTTGCGCGACGCCGCCGTGCCCTCGGACGGCACCAGGATGCGCTTGGGGGGCCAGGACTCCGGCGTGGCCGCGCCCTTCACGACCATGGTGGGGCACGGCGCCATGCGCACGACCTGGTCGACCACCCGGTTGAACACCACCTCGTTCGTGCCCGACTGCTCCGACGCGCCCAGGACGATCAGGTCGTAGTCCTTCTGGGCCTCGTCGAGGATCACGTCGACCGGGGTCTCGGACTCGACCACGCGGCGCGTAACCTCGCCGTTGTCGAAGCTGCCGGCAAGCGCCGTCAGGTGCGCCTGGCCGGCGGCCTTCTCGTTCGGCCTGGCCACGTTCAGCAGGGTGACCGACAGGTCCTCCCCCAGCTTGCGGAGCACGTACGACTCGATGGCGCGTTCGGCGGGCCTGTCGCGCCCCGGGCGCGCGCCGCGGACGGGGAAGAGGACGCGGTGCACGTGCGCGATGAGGCTGTCCTCCGCCAGCTCCTCGTTGCGTAGGCGTTGCGCTTCCTGCTCGTCCGGCTTCACCCGCTTGAGCACGAAGCGCAGCGCCGATGGGGCCATCAGCGACGTGGTCATGGCCATCACCACGATGATCGAGTACATGTCCTGGCCGAGGATGCCCAGCTGCAGGCCGATGGTGGCCATGATGATCTCCATGGCCCCGCGCGCGTTGAGGCCCGCGCCGTAGGCCAGCGCGGTCCAGTGGTCGCGCCGCCCGATGAGGCGGGCGCCCAGGTACGTGCCGAGCACCTTGCCGAGCGAGGCGACCGCGATGACGCCGAGCGCTATCAACAGTAACCGCGGTTCGAACAGGCTCTGGAGGTTCACCTTCAACCCGGCGACGCCGAAGAAGAGGGGGGAGAAGACGCCGACCGACATCCCCTCGATGCGGTCGTGGACCTCGTCTGGCAGACGCCGCATCTGGCCGAAGAGCACGCCCATCACGAACGCGCCGAGGACGGCCTCGAGGTTGAGCGCCTGCGTGATGGCCGCCCAAGTGAAGGTGAGGACCATCACGAGCGTCAGGAGGCGGTACGGGCTGCCGACGCGGTCTTGCACCAGGTTCAGGGCGTGCCGCACGAGCATGCGCCCGAGCGTGAACGACACCACCATGAACGCGAGGACGCTCCCGACCGTCGTGAGGACGCTGCCGGCCGTGACGGCCTCGCCGCTCGCCAGACCGGCGACGATCGACAGGAGGATCCAGCCCGTCGTGTCGTCGCTCATGCCGGCCGCCAGGATCGTCTGGCCGATGTCGCGGCGCATCAGCTTCAGGTCGATCAGCACCTTGGCGATGACGGGTATGGCGGAGATGGCCATCGAGGTCGCCACGAACAGGGCGAAGACCAACCGGGCGTGCTGCCCGCCCAGCAGCGATTCCGGCAACAGTTGGCCGAGCACGAAGCCGCTCGAGAACGTGACGAGGATGCCGCCGAACGACACGCCCACGGCGGTGCGCGCGTGGCGCCTGATCAGCTGCAGGTCGGTCTCGAGCCCCGTCATGAGGAGCAGGAAGATGGCGCCGAGCAGGCTCACGACCTCGAGGAGGTAGCCCTGCAGCTCGGACTGAGGCAGCATCCAGCGGCCGAAGCCGGGCAGGACGCTGGAGAGTAGCGAGGGGCCCAGGAGGATGCCGGCCAGCAGCTCGCCCACCACGGCGGGCTGGTTGACGCGCCGGGCCAGCTCGCCCATGGCGCGGGCCGCGAACAGGAGGAGGGCGACCTGGACGAGCAGGTGCAGGATGTCGCCGTGTGGGGCTGCGGTGAACGGTGCCGTGGTCGTCTCCTTGGGATCGCCAGGACCGTGGTGGCGGGTCCTGCGGGGGCGCAACGCGGCGCGACGTCTGGGCGAGGGGGTCCGGCCCGGAGCCGGGGCCCGTTAGGACGATACCCGACCGGCGCGCGAGGGGCCGCGACGGCGCCGTGCTAGGGTCGCTCCCGTGGACCCGCTGAGGCGCTACCTCGTGACGACCGACCACGGTGACGTCGTCGTCACCGTCAACCCGGCCGCCGGCGGCCTGGACCCCGACCTCCTCGAGCTGGGGCCCGTCACGGCCACCGTGGCCCAGGAGCTCACCATGGCCACGCCGCTACGGGCGTTCGGCGCCAAGATGGTGGACATCATCGAGATCCAGGGGCTGGGCGACGTGACCATGAGCGGCTCGCTGCGCGACATGCTGGTGCGCGAGAAGGCGACGCAGGAGCTGCACCGCATCGAGCGTTACGCCAAGGACGCGAAAGCCGCCGGGCGCTGACACGGGCGCGGTTCAGTCCTCGTCCTCTTCCTCCTCGTCCTCGTCCTCTTCGACGACCTCGCCGAGGTCGGCCAGCAGCTCCTTGTAGAGCCGCAGGGAGAAGTCGCGGATCTGGGCCAGGGCCGCGTCGCCGCGCAGGTCGGCGTTCACGCGGCGCTCGGCCACCGTCACCACGCCGGCGAGCAGGTCGTCGAACATGGGCCACGGCCCCGCGAACTGCCCACCGTCTTCGGCGGCGCGTTCCGTCACGGACTCGGTCGCGGCCTCCTCGGCCGCCTCCGCTCGAGCGGAGGCCGCTTCTCCCGCGCCCTGCGCTTGCGCGCGGCCACCGGCGCGCTTCTGAGCCGGCTGCTTGCCGCGGCCGCCCTTCGCGCCACCCTGGGCGTCGCGCCTGTCGAGGGCCGCGAGCGCCTCCTGCGCGGCGAACCGCTCCGCCTCGCGCTTCGAGCTGCCCTGGCCGGTGCCGAGCAGCTCGCCGTCGATGGTGACGTCGGTCAGGAAGGAGGGTTCGTGCTCGGGACCGGTCTGCGCCGTGTCGAACTCGGGCCTCGCTAGGCCGAGCTTCTGGGCTCGCTCGATGAGCAGCCCCTTGGGGTGAGACATCTTCGCTCCTCTGGTGCGGGTGCCCGTGCGGGGGTCCCGCCGGGTGGGAGCCGTCGTGGGCTCCTCGCAGCAGCTGCCGGGCTCCCGCCGGTGCCCGTGGCCGCCTCCATGCCTTGTGCGGCGGTTCGGATGCGAGCACGGTCACGCCGCGAGCCCGGCAGCTGCCCAAGCACCTTAGCATGGCGCCGGTCGCCCGCTGCCTTCACGCTTGCGCTACCATTGGGCCCATGACGCGCCTGCTCCTCTGCGATGACCACGCCATGTTCCGGCAAGGCCTCCGGAGCATCCTCGAGACGGAGGAAGACTTCAGGGTGATCGGCGAGGCCTCCACGGGGCGCGAGGCCATCCGTTACGCCCTCGACACCCGCCCGGACGTCATCCTGATGGACATCCAGATGCCGGAGCTCGACGGGGTGGCCGCCACCAAGGCCATCCTCGCCGAGAGGCCCGACGCCAGGGTGATCATCCTCACGATGTACCGTCAGGACCGCTACGTGTTCGAGGCGGTCAAGGTGGGCGCCCGCGGATACCTCCTGAAGGACGCCGGCGCGGCCGAGCTGGTGGACGCCATCAGGCGCGTTGCCGCGGGCGAGACGCTGTTGAACGCGGAGATGGCGGCCTCCATCCTCGACGAGTTCCGCAAGCTCGGGGAGATGCCGAGCCACCCGGAGCACCGCCTGAGCGAACTCACGGAGCGCGAGGAGGCCATCCTGAGGCTGCTCGCGCAGGGCGCCACGAACCAGGAGATCGCCACCTCGCTGAGCGTGAGCGAGAAGACCGTGCGCAACCGCCTGTCCGAGATCTTCTCGAAGTTGCGCCTCAACAACCGCACCCAGGCCGCCCTGTACGCGTTGCGGGAGGGCATCGCGTCGCTGCAAGACAGCGACCAGTGAGCGCGCGCCGCGCGTCCGCCGCCGACGCCGCGGCGCTCGAGGAGCTCCTGCTACGACTCGCTCAGACCCCGGCGCCGACCGGCGCCGAGGGCGCGCGCGCCGCGGTGATCATGCGCCTCTGGACAGAGGCCGGACTGCAACCTCGCCTCGACGCCGTCGGCAACGTCGTGGCGGCGGTCGAGCCGACCGCGCCGGCGGCGGCGCACGCGCCCGCGCCCGCGCTAGCGGCGGTGGACGGCCCTCAGCCGGGTCGCGTCATCGTGGCTGCTCACCTCGACAGCGTGTTCGGGCCCGACATCGACGTGACCGTCACGCGTGGCGAAGGCGCCTGGCGCGGTCCTGGGATCGGCGACAACGCGGCGTCGCTCGCCATCCTCACCCGCTACCTGCAGACGCGCGACCGCCCCGACCGCGCCGCCCGCCCGCCGCTCCTGGTCGCCGCGACCGTGGGCGAGGAGGGCCTCGGCGACCTGCGTGGCGCGCGCCACCTGGTGGCGGAGGCGGGGGCGGGCGCCAGGGCCTTCGTGGCGTTCGACGGCCTGCTGGGCACCATCACGGACGTCGCCGTCGGTTCGCGGCGCTACGAGGCCCGCTTCGCGGCGGAGGGCGGCCACTCGTGGGGCGACTACGGCGCGAGCAGCGCGGTCCACGCGGCCGGCGCTGCCATCGCCGCCTTGACCGGCCTGGACGTCCCGCGCGCTCCCCGCTCCAGCCTGAACGTGGGGCAGGTGTGGGGGGGCACCAGCGTCAACGCCATCGCCGAGACGGCAGGCTTCAACCTGGACCTCAGGAGCGTTGGCGGCGCGGCGCTGGAGGCCCTCGACGCGGCCGCCACCGCCGCCATCAGGTCGGCCGCCGCCGCGGCGGGCGTGAGGGTGCGGCTGGACAGGGTGGGCGACCGGCCGGCCGGCAGGACGGCCGACGAGGCCCTCGTCGCGGCGGCCAGGGCCGCCTACGGCAGCGTCGGGGTGGCGGCGCAGACGTCGGCCGGCAGCACCGACGCCAACGCTGCGGTGGCCGCGGGCGTCCCGGCGCTGGCTTTCGGCGGCTACCGCGGCGGGGGTGCGCACCGGCTCGAGGAGTGGCTCGAGCCCGCGTCGCTCGAGGTGGGCCTCGCCGCCCTCGCCGCCCTCCTCGCGCGCCTGGCCTGACCTAGCGTCCCCGACCCCGCCGCGCTGCCAACGCCATGGCGTCCACCGCCTCGTTCTCGGCGTGACCGGCGTGACCCTTCGTCCACGACCACCGGACGACGTGACGCCTCTCCAGCTCGAGCAGCTCCTCCCACAGGTCGCGGTTCTTGACGCTCTGGCGCGCCGCCGTGAGCCAGCCGTTCCGCTGCCATTTCTCGAGCCACCCGTCGGTGAACGCCTTCTTGAGGTACTCGCTGTCCGTGACGATGGTGAGCGCGGTGGGTTCGGTCAGCGCCTCCAGGGCGCGCACGGCCGCCGTTAGCTCCATGCGGTTGTTGGTGGTGCCTGGCTCGTAACCGGCGTCGCTCAGGCGGCCGGCGGGGGTGTCGAGCAGGTACGCCCAGCCGCCGTGACCGCTGGCGGTGTCGCACGAACCGTCCGTGAAGGCGGTGGCGCTGGGAAGCGTGGCGGCGCCGGCGTGGCGGTCCTCCGCCGCGGCGAACAGCGGCGACTGCTGGGGGCGCTTAGTCGAACGTGGCATGGTCGGTGAGTGTAACCCGGGTCTCCCGCCCCCGCCCTCCGGCGTCTCGTAGCGGCGTGCCGCCGCCCGCGGCGCCGACGCGCTCCAGCACGACCACGGCCGCGGCGTGGTCGCGGCCGTGCGTGAGGGAGAGGTGCGCCACCAGCCCCTGCTCCCGGCAGGCGCGCTCCAGGCGCGGCGCCATGCGCAGCGTGGGGCGAGCGCCCTCCTTCACGACCCAGACGTCGCGCCACCCGAAGGGCTCGGCCCAGCACTTCTGGAACGCCTCCTTGGCCGCGAACCGCGCAGCCAGACCGGGGACGAGGTCGGTCCTGCCGTCGAGCGCCGCCAGCTCGTCCGGGTGGAACACGCGGGCCACGAACCGATCCGGGAAGCGCTCCAGCGACCGCCTGATGCGCCACAGCTCGACGAGGTCGAGCCCCACCGCCACTATCAAGCGCCGACCTCGGCGACGCCGTGCTCGCCCGCCAGGAAGGCGCGCTCGGCCATGTCGAGGAAGAGCCCGTGCTCGACGACGCCGGGGGTGGCGTCGAGTTGCCGCGCCACGGCGTGAGGGTCGAAAGGCGCGGCGAAGTGGAGGTCGTAGATGACGTTGCCGTTGTCGGTCGCGTACGCCTCGCCGCCGGCCAGGCGCAGGCGCGGCTCGCAACCGAGCTCGGCCAGGAGGTGCGCCGTGCGCCGCGCCCCGAAGGCGACGACCTCCACGGGCAGGGGGGCCTTCTCGCCCAAGCGCGTCACGCGCTTGCTGTCGTCGCCGATCAGCACGAACCGGCGCGCCGCGGCCGCCACGATCTTCTCGCGCGTGAGCGCCCCGCCGAGGCCCTTGACGACCTGCAGGTCGGGCGTCAGCTCGTCCATGCCGTCGATGGCGAGGTCGAGACCCCCCTCCGGCAGCTCGCGCACGGGGATGCCGAGGGCCCGGGCGCGCGACTCCGTGGCTCGCGAGGTGGCCACGCCGCTCACGCCGGTCAACGCACCGGCGCGCAGGCGCGCGCCAAGCTCCTCGACCAGCCACCGGGCGGTGCTGCCGGTGCCGAGCCCCAGCACCATGCCGTCCTCGACCAGGTCGAGGGCGCGCAGGGCCGCGGCGCGCTTCATGGCCTCCAGGCCGGCGGGTCGGTTCGTCATGGGCCGAGCATACCGTCAGCGGACCGGCCGACCGGCGCAGGGCGCGCGCCCAGCCGGTATCCTGGGCCACGTGCCAGCCGCCGACACCGCACCCGCAGCGAGCCGACCCGCCCACGTGAAGATCGTGCTGGCCAGCGCGTCGCCGCGGCGCGCGCAGCTGCTCGGCGCCCTCGGGCTCACGTTCGAGGTGATGGTCCCGGACGTCGACGAGGAGCCGACCGCCGGCGAGGCGCCCGCCGAGCTGGTGGCCAGGTTGGCGCGCACCAAGGCCGACCTCGTCGCCTCCCGCCTGACGGGCCCGGACGCGGCGCGCACGCTCGTCATCGCGGCCGACACCACCGTCACGATCGACGGCGAGGTCATCAACAAGCCGGGCGACGAGGCCGAGAACCGCGCCTTCATCCGGCGCCTGGCCGGGCGCGAGCACGAGGTGTTCACGGGGCACGCCCTGGCGTTCGGGGGGAAGCTCGAGTGCGTCGTCGTGCGCACCGCCGTCGAGTTCAGGCCGCTGACGGAGCCCGAGGTGGCGCGCTACTGCGCCAGCGGGGAGGGGCGCGACAAGGCGGGCGGCTACGGCATCCAGGGGCTCGGCGCGAGCCTGGTCGCCGGCGTGCGCGGCTGCTACCCGAACGTGATGGGGCTGAGCCTCGTCAACGTCGTCCTGGCGGCGCGCCGGTTGGGGATCGAGCTTGTCTAGGCTGTTGCGCGCCTGGTACCTCTTCGTCGGGCTCGGGCTCTTCACCGTGCTCTTCACCGCCTTCGTCGGCACGGTGCCGGCGGACGTCACGGCCGCCGTCGCCCTGCCGCACGAGCTCCTGCATAGGGCCGGCACCAACGTGCGGCTGGCGCTCGAGAGCGCCGTCGACCGCCGCGACCTACGATCCGAACTGGCCGAGGCCCAGGTGGCGCTGGCGGCGGAGCGCGAGACGGTGCGCCGCCTCGAGCTGGAGCTCGGACGCTACCGCGAGGTGGTGACCGTGGCGCAGGTGCAGTCGCCCGGCGTGCTGGCGGTGGCGCCGGTGGTCGGCAGCGACGGCGGCGCGGCGCTCGCGCGCCTACGGATCGGTCTCGGCGCCGACGCGGGCGTCGGTCGCAACATGCCCGTCACCGTGCCGGCAGGGCTGGTGGGGATAGTCACCGACGTCGCGCGCGCCAGCGCCGTGGTCCGCACCGTCGTGGACCCGCAGTCGCGGGTGGGCGTGACGGTGCGCGGCAAGGGCGGGCAGGGGGTCGCGATAGGCGAGGTGGGGGGCCTGGTCCGGGTGTCGCGCTTCATGCTCGACCAGCCCGTGGCCGTCGGCGACGTCGTCGAGACCTCGAGCTACGGCGGCCTCTTCCCGGCGGGCGTCAGCGTGGGCGAGGTGGTCGAGGTCCTCCCGCCCGACCCGAACGACCTGAGGCGCACCTTCATCGTCCGGCCGAGCGTGGAACTCGCCACCTTGCAGCAGGTGACGTTGCTGACGCCCCAGTGAGCCGTCGCGCCACGCTCGGCCGCCGCGGGCGTGTGCTCAGCCCTTGACGACCAGGTTGACCAGCCGGCCCGGCACCACGACCTCCCGCACCACCGTCATGCCCTCCAGGTGCCGCGCCACGTTCGGTTCCGCCTTGACGGCCGCCAGGACCGTGGCCGCGTCCGCGTCGGCGGCGACGTCAACGCGCCCGCGCAGCTTGCCGTTCACCTGGACGGCCAACGTGACGGTGTCGGCCACCAGGGCGGCCGGGTCGTGGTTGGGCCACGGCTGCAGGTGCACCGACTCGGCGTGCCCCAGGCGCCGCCACAGCTCCTCGGTGATGTGGGGCGCGATGGGGGCGAGGAGCACGAGGAGCGTCTCGACGCCCGCCCGCCATTCGGCGCTGCCGCCCAGGCCCGCCACGCGCGCCCTCTGCAGGGCGCCCTGCAGCGTCATCAGCTCCGCGATGGCGGTGTTGAAGCGGAACGCCTCGAAGTCCTCCGTGACCTCCTTGATGGCGTGGTGCACGGCGCGCCGCACGTCGGTCTCGGTGACGCCGCCCGGCCCTTCGACCTGCGCCTCGCCTACCACGAGGTTCCAGACGCGCCCGAGGAAGCGGAACTGCCCGTCGATCCCGCTGTAGCTCCACGGCGCCCCCTGGTCCCACGGCCCCAGGAACATGAGGTAGGCCCGGACCGTGTCGGCCCCGTACTGCGCCACCAGGTCGTCGGGGTTGACGACGTTGCCGCGCGACTTCGACATCTTCTCGTTGTCCGAGCCCAGGATCATCCCCTGGTTGCGGAGGCGCCTGAACGGCTCGTCGGCGGTCGTCAGGCCGAGGTCGCGCAGCACCTTGGTGAAGAAGCGCGAGTAGAGCAGGTGCAAGATGGCGTGCTCGATGCCGCCCGTGTACGTGTCGACGGGCGTCCACTTGGAGGCGAGCGCGGGGTCGAAGGGGCGTTCCGCGTCGTGCGGGCTCAGGTAACGGAACCAGTACCACGAGGAGTCCTGGAACGTGTCCATCGTGTCGGTCTCGCGGCGCGCGGGACCGCCGCAGTTGGGGCAGGTGGTCGCCAGGAACTCCGCGTGCGTCTTGAGCGGCGACTCGCCGGTCGGCATGAACGCCACGTCCTCCGGCAGCAGCACGGGGAGGTTCTCGAGGCGCTCCGGCAGCATCCCGCAGCCGTCGCAGTAGATGACCGGGATGGGCGTGCCCCAGTAGCGCTGGCGGCTGATGAGCCAGTCGCGCAGGCGGTACGTGGTCTGGGCTCGGCCGAGACCGTGGCTCGCCAGGTACTCGGTGGCGGCGGCGATGGCGGGGCTCTCGCGCCCCTTGGCGCCGTTGTGCTCGAGCCCGTTCAGGGGACCCGAGTTGATCATCGTGCCCGGCCCCGACCAGGCCGCCTCCAGGTCGGCGGCGTGCAGCTCGCCCTCCGTGCCCTCGGGGCGCACCACGGGCACGATCTCGAGCCCGAAGGCGCGCGCGAACTCGAAGTCGCGCTGGTCGCCGTACGGCACGGCCATGATGGCGCCGGTGCCGTACCCCATGAGGACGTAGTCCGCCGTCCAGATGGGGATGCGGGCGCCGTTCACGGGGTTCACCGCGTAGGCGCCGATGAACTCACCCGACTTCTCCTTGGTGTCGGCCATGCGGTCGAGGTCAGACTTGTGCCCGGCCCGCTCGACGTACGCCTCCACCGCGGCGCGGCGATCCGGCGAGGTGAGCTTGGCGACGAGGGGGTGCTCCGGAGCCAGCACCATGAAGGTGGCGCCCCAGAGCGTGTCCGGCCGGGTGGTGAACACGGGGATCTCGTCGCCAGCCTCGCTCCTGAAGACCACCTCGGCGCCCTCGGAGCGGCCGATCCAGTTCGTCTGCATGGTGACCACGCGCTCGGGCCAATCGAGCCCGGAGAAGTCGAGGAGCTCCTCGGCGTAGTCCGTGATGCGGTAGTGCCACTGCGGCATGAGGCGCCGCTCGATGAGGGCGCCCGAGCGGTCGCCGCGCCCGTCGATCACCTGCTCGTTGGCGAGCACCGTCTGGTCGACCGGGTCCCAGTTGACGAACGACTCCTTGCGGTACGCGAGGCCCTTCTCGAGCATCTTGATGAAGAACCACTGGTTCCACTTGTAGTACTCGGGGTCGCAGGTGACGATCTGCTTCGACCAGTCGAACATGGCGCCCATCTGCTCGAACTGCTCGGTCATCCTGGCGATGCGCTGGTAGGTGAGGCGAGCCGGGTGGACGCTCTTGTCGCCGGCGCGCGCGGCCTTCACGGCGGCGTTCTCGGCGGGGAGGCCGAACGCGTCGTAACCCATGGGGAACAGCACGTTGTAGCCGCGCATGCGCTTGTAGCGCGCCGCGGCGTCCGCCGGCGCCTCGGCGTACCAGTGGCCGATGTGCAGGTCGCCCGACGGGTAGGGGTACATCGTGAGGAAGTAGTACTTGGGCCGGCTCGAGTCTCGCAGGTCGACCTCGTAGAGGCCCTCGTCGCGCCAGCGCTGCTGCCACTTCTTCTCGATCTCGCCCGGTGAGTAGCGCTCCGCGTGAGCGGTCGGCGTGGCGCTGGATTCTGCCTGGGTCATAGGTTCTACAGTATAGGTCCGCCACAGGCGCCGGGGCGGGAGCGCGCCCCGGTCGCCGGCGACCGCGGCGCCCTCAGTGGCTGACGCCGGGTGCGGGTCATCACGGCCGGTCAACCGACAGCGCGCTCGAGTGGCGCCGTCGCGCTGACCGCGCGCAACCGGGTCCTTAGCTGGCGGGCCCGCTCCAGGACCTCGTCGCGCCCCGCCTGTCTGGTGCGCCGGCGAGGTAGCCCGCCGGGATCGGAGGCCGGCCGGCCCCCATGGACCGCCGCCAGGCGCTCGGCCGCCAACCGCCTGGTCACCTGGCGGCCGGCCGGGTGCGTGGCGGCCAGCTCCAGGAGTTCGGGGCCCACCAGCTCGGGCGCCACCACGTGCGCGGCCATGAACGCGGTGAGGGCCTGAGGGACCAGTTCGTTGTCCACGACCAGGTCCAGCGCGATGACGAGGTCGTTCAGCGCCTCGTGGCCGTACCCGCCGGCCGCCGACCGGGACCCTGCTCCGGTGCGACCGACGGTCGACGCCGTGACCGCTGCCGACAGCAGGCGAACAGAGCTCTCGTCCTGGGCCACGGCGTCGAGGTAGTCCTGGGTCTCGACGCGCAGGACGGCGAGCAGGCGCGCCGCCTCGCCCAGCTCGCCGTGCATCACGTCTGCCCAGGCGACCGTCAGTAGACAGTCGCCCGACCCCGTGGCCTTGCGAGCGTGCCACAACCCACGGGCGAGGTCGCCCGCCGCGAAGTGGTAGTGGGCCATCATCCGGTCGTTCACGGGTGCGCCCGCCGGATGTTCCTCCCACGGCTCGCCCTCGGCCACGAGCCTGGCCACCTCTGCCAAGTGAACGTCGGCCGCCTGCAGGTCGGAGAGCTGCAGGTGGTAGTAGGCCGCCCATTCGTTGAGCATCACGAGGTGGCCGCGCCTGCCTATCGCCGCCTCGAGCGCGAGCGCGGCCTGCACGTGGCGCAGCGCGCGGGCGTAGTCGCCGTCGGCGTCGCGCGCGTGGCACGCCAGGTTCTGCAGGATGTTCACCTGGTCGAGCACGTTGCCGGCGCGCCTGCTGACGGCGGCGGCCTCCTCGAGGAGCCGCCCCGACTCCCGGTGGTCGGCGGCGAGCAGGCCCAGGTTGCAGATGCACCCACCTAGGCTCATGCCGTCGTCGTGGTGCTCGAGGAGTGGCAGGGCGGCGCGGTAGTTCTCATCGGCGCGCTCGGCTTCGCCCGCGTGCGCGAACGCGCGACCCAGCCGGTAGTGCGCCATGCCCACCAGGCCGTCGTCGCCGTGGCGCGCGCCGAGCTCGAGGGCGCGCTCGAACAGCGGCTCCGCCCGCGCCGGAGCGGAGTCCATGTGAGGGAGGGCGAGGGCGAACGCCAGGTGGCCGGCCAGGAGCGTGTCGGGACCGACCGCGCCGAGTGCGAGCTCGGCCTGCCGCGTTAGCTCCTGGAAGCGGCTCCTGACCCACAGGTAGTCGGTGAGCATGGGGAGCATGCGTCTCAGCAGGGCCTCGTCCCGCCCTGCGGCCGCCCAGGCCCAGGCGGCCCGCACGTTGGTGTAGTCCTGGTCGATCTCCTCGAAGGCGGTGCGGTGCCCGGCCCTGCGGTAGGCCGCCCGCCTCGCGGCCAGGAACGCGGCGTAGTGGTCGGCGTGCCCGGCACGCAGCGCACCCGCGTCCTGCGTCTCGGCCAACTTCTCGGCCGCGTACTGCCTTACCAGCGGGTGCAGGTCGTAGCGCCGCCCCTGCCGCGCCACGAGCGACCTGTCGATCAGGACGGCCAGCGTGGGGAGGTCCATGCCCAGCACGGCCTTGGCGGCCGCCCGGTCGAAACCGCCCTCGAAGACGGACGCCGCGGCCAGCGCGCGGCGCTGGGCGGCGGTGAGGCGCTGCCACGAGCTCTCGAACACGGTCCTCAGGTCGTTGTGCCGCGGGGGCCGGGACTCCTGGACGTTGACGAGCGCGTCCAGGTCGTCCTGCAGCTCGCGTGCCAGCTCGTCGAGCGGCATCAGGCGCGTGAGAGCCGCCGCGAGCTCGATGCCGAGCGGCGACCCGGCGAGGCGCCTGCACACGGTGACGGCGGCGGGGGTACTCGCCGTCGTGAGGCCGAAGCGCGCGTCGAACCGGCGTGCCGCCTGGACGAACAGGCTCAGGGCGCTGCCGTCGTCGGCGTCGAGGGGCACCTCGCCGGTCACCGGGGGCAGCGGCAACCCCGCCACGGGGTAGAGCGACTCGCCCTCCAGGCCGAGCGGCTCGCGCGAGGTGACCAGCAGCGTCAGCCCCGGGCAGGCCTCGAGCAGGCGCGCCACGTCGGGTGCGGCGCCGCCGAGCTGCTCGAAGTTGTCGAGGACGAAGAGGGGCCGGGCCGAGGCGAACCTGGCCGCGATGGCCGAGATCGGGTCGCGGCGGCCCGCATGGACCTGAACCGAGCGTGCCACCTGCCCCAGCATCTCGGCCGGGTCTGTGACCGTCTCCAAGGGAACGAGGTAGAGGGGATCGAAGCGCCTCGCGCGCTGCAGCCGCCACGCCAGCTCCAGCGCGAGCCGCGTCTTGCCGATGCCGCCCAGGCCGGTGACCGTGATCAGCCGGGCGCCCCCCTCGACCAGGCCCTCGAGGTCTCGCAGCTCGGCGTCGCGCCCCACGAACAGGGCCTGGCGGCGGGGGAGGTTGTGGCTTGACGCGCGAGCGGCGGCGGGCGGAGCCTTGGCGGCCGCGTACGCCGTGAGGTCGATGCCGAGCTCGGCCGCCTCGCGCCTGAGCGGCAGGGCGCGCGGGCTGTCGGTGGTCGTGAGCAGCGCGTGTAGGCGCGTGACACGCTCGGGGTCGACGTCCACGACCTGCGAGAGTAGGGCCGCCGCCTGATCGGCCAGCCGGACGGCACCCAGCCGGTTCCCCTCCCGTAGGCTCTCCTCGGCCAGCTCGACGAGGGCTCGCTGCACCTCGGCGGCCACCGTCTCCCGTGTCTGGAAGAGCCACTCTTCCAGCTCGACGTTGCCGTCGGCCACGTCCAGTCCGCTTAGGAAGACCCCGCCGTAGAGGTCGGTCACGCCGCGCCAGTCGCCGGTAGCGGCGGCGGCGAGCAGCTGCGCGGCGTCGCACTCCACCTCTGCGCGCAGGGTCGAGCCGTCGACGCTCAGCAGCGCGGGTTCGGCGGCGCGCAGCTGCGACAGGGCAACGGAGAGGCTCTGACGCGGGTTGGCCGCCCGCGGCCAGAACAGCTCCGTCAGGTAGCGGCGGTCCTTTGGGCCCTCGAGCGCCAGGTATGTCAGCAGGAGGAGAGGTTTCGGACGACGAAAGCTGACACCCGACAGGGAGACCCCTCCCAAGGTGCGTAGCCTCATGCGGCAGTATAGGCACCGCGCCGACCGCGGGCCCGTGGGCGGTAGACTGGCCCACACACCGGCCGGCTCGCGCCGGCCGTCGCTTCGAGGCGACCCAGGCGCCCGCCGCGGCGCCCCCTTTGGAGGCTGCAATGGACTTCGACCTCATCGTCATCGGCTCCGGACCCGGCGGGTACCACGCCGCCATCCGGGCTTCGCAACTTGGCCTCAAGGTGGCGTGCGTCGAGAAGGGCGCGGTCGGGGGCGTGTGCCTGAACGTGGGCTGCATCCCCACCAAGGCCCTGTTGCACGTTGCCGCCGAGCTGCGCGGCGCAAGGGACGCGAGCGCCTTCGGGGTCGACTTCGGCACGCCCAAGGTCGACCTGGCCGCCGTCGACAGGTGGAAGCTCGACGTGGTGAAGAAGCAGACGAGCGGCGTCGGCATGCTGTTCAAGGGCAACAAGGTCACGCTCCTCGAGGGCGAGGGGCGTTTCACGGGCAAGAACACGGTGGAGGTGGCCGGCAAGGCCTACACGGCCGAGAAGTTCGTGATCGCCACCGGTTCGAGGCCCGCCGCCATCCCCGGGTTCGAGCTCGACGGCGAGCGCATCATCGACTCGACCGGCGCGCTCACCCTCGGCGCCAGCGTGCCGGCGCGGCTCCTCGTGATCGGCGCCGGAGCCATCGGCCTCGAGTTCGCCGACGTCTACTCCTCCTTCGGGAGCGAGGTGACGGTCGTGGAGATGCTGCCCCAGATCGCCGGCGCCGCCGACGCCGACGCCAGCAAGGAGCTGGCCAAGGCGCTGGAGAAGCGCGGCATCCGCATCCTCACCTCCACCAAGGTGGTGTCGCAGAAGGCCACGGCGAAGGGCACCGAGGTGACGGTCGAGGGGCAGGACGGCAAGCGCGAGGTCATCACGGCGGACCGCGTCCTGGTCGCGGTCGGGCGCCGGCCCAACGGCGCCGGTCTCGGGCTGGAGGCGGCGGGCGTCCAGGTCGACGAGCGCGGCTTCGTGCCCGTCGTCAACGACCACATGCAGACGAGCGCGCCGCACGTGTACGCCATCGGCGACGTGGCCCGCGCCCCGCTCCTCGCCCACAAGGCCATGAAGGAGGGGATCGTGGCCGCCGAGCACGCCGCCGGCATGCCGAGCGCCTACGACACGGTCGTGCCCAGCGTCATCTACACCGAGCCCGAGCTGGCCAGCGTGGGCATGACCGAGGCGGAGGCCAAGGAGGCCGGCTTCGAGGTGCGCGTCGGGCGCTTCCCGCTCTCCGCCTCGGGTCGGGCGTCGACCCTCGGCGTGTCAGGTGGGCTCGTGAAGCTCATCGGGGACGCCAAGACCGACATCCTGCTCGGCTTCCACATGGTCGGCCCCAACGCGGGCGACATCGTGTCGGAAGCGGCGCTCGCCATCGAGATGGGCGCGACCCTCGAGGACATCGCCCTCACGCAGCACCCGCACCCGACCATCTCCGAGGCGGTCATGGAGGCCGCCGAGCACGCGCACGGCAAGGCCATCCACATCGCCAACCGGCGGCGCTGAGT
>JACFNR010000037.1 GCA_019454765.1 Trueperaceae bacterium
GCGCGGTGATGCCGTGGCGGTCGGGCCTCATGTCGGGAACATCATGCCACGGGAGGGCAGTCGGGCCGCGCGCCCGACCCGGCTCAGGCCCCGAGGTACACGCGCTTCACGGCCTCGTCGTTCCTGAGCTCGGCCGCCGGTCCCGCCATGGCCACGCGACCGTTCTCGAGCACGTACGCCCTGTGAGCGATGGCCAACGCTAGCACGGCGTTCTGCTCCACCAGGAGCACGCTCAGGCCCTCGGCGTTCAGGCGCAGCAGCGTCTCACCCACCTCGCGAGCCAGCAGCGGGGAGAGGCCGAGGGTCGGCTCGTCAAGGAGGAGCAGCTTTGGCCTGCTCATGAGCGCGCGGCCGATCGCCAGCATCTGCTGTTCGCCACCCGACAGGCTGCCGGCGGTCTGCGACGAGCGCTCGCGCAGACGCGGGAAGATGTCGAAGACGTGTTCGAGCCCTGCGTTGGCGGCCGCCGGGTCCGTGGTCATGGCTCCGATCCGCAGGTTCTCGAGCACGCTCATGCGCGGGAACACCTCGCGCCCTTCAGGGCAATGTGCCAGGCCCAAGCGTACTCGCGCCACCGGGTTGACCCCGGTCAGGTCGCGGCCCAGGAGGAAGATCGAACCACCAGCCGTGGTCACGAGGCCGGACACGGCCCGTAGCAGCGTCGTCTTCCCCGCGCCGTTCGCGCCGACCAGCGCCACGATCTCGCCGCGCCGAACCGTGAGGCCCGCGCCCTCCAGTGCTCGCACGCGACCGTAACGGACGTCGAGGTCCCGAACGATGAGGACGTCATCACTCTGCGGGGCGGTGACCGGGGCTTCGAGGTCGGCGCCCGCACCCAGGTAGGCCTCCACGACGGCGGGTTGGGTGACCACGTCACCGGGCCGACCCTCGGCTAGCTTCAGGCCGTGATCCATCACGACCAGTCGGTCACAGCCGCGCGCCATGGTCTGCATGTGGTGGTCGATGACGAGCACCGACACGCCCCCTTCCCGGATGCGGTGGATGAGCTCCATCGTGGCCGTCGACTCCGTCTCGTTCATGCCCGCGAACGGCTCGTCGAGCAGCAACAGACTCGGGTCGGCGGCGAGCGCAAGCGCGATCTCGAGGACACGTTGCTCGCCGTACGCGAGGCTACCGGCGCGGTTGGACCGCAGGCTACCGATGCCCGCCCGATCCAGGATCTCCTCGGTTCTCTCGTTGAAACGCCGCCGTTCGGCGGCGCCGACGCCGAACACCGCCCGCCAAGGTCCGCCACGTTCGGCAAGGTGGCTGGCCACACCGATGTTCTCGCCCACGCTCAGGTCACTGAACACGCGGGTGTGCTGGAACGTGCGCACCATCCCGCGCCGCGCCAGGCGGTGAGGCGGTAGACCCGTGACGTCGTCTCCGAACAACCGTACCCGCCCGCGGGAGGGTCTGAGGAACCCCGTGACGACGTTGAAGGTCGTCGTCTTCCCCGCCCCGTTGGGTCCGACGAGGCCGACGACCTCGCCCTCCGCCACGTGGAAGCTCAGGTCGGAGACGGCGGCGAAGCCCCCGAAGTGGCGCGTGAGGTCGTCGACGCGGAGGACCTCGCGCCTCATCGCCGGCGGTCTTCCAAGGCGGCGACGAGGCGTTTCAGGCCGCCGGCGATGCCCGTGGGCAGCACCACGATGACCACGATCAGCACCACGCCGTGCATGACCTGCGCCAGCGCCGGCGAGAGGCCTTTGAGGCCGGCCGTCAACGCCGTCAGGAACACGGGTCCGACGATCGGGCCGAGGACCGTGCCGGCACCGCCCAGAAGGTTCATCACGAACAGGTCGAACGAGTGCACGAACGTGAAGGAGTCGGGGCTGATGAACGCGGCGTAGTGGGCGTACAGCGAACCGGCGACTCCGGCCACGGCCGCCGCGACCGCGAACGCCGTTACCTTCACGCGGTAGGTGGCTATCCCGACGCTCTCCGCCAGGTTCTCGTCTCCCTTGATGGCGGTGAGGGCCCTGCCGAAGCGCGAGCGCCCGACGCGCCAACGCAGTAGGAGCACGAGTGCGGCGAAGGCGAGCACGAAGTAGTAGTAGCCCACCTTGAACACGATCGTCTTGAAGGTGTGCTCGAGTCCGAACACCTCCAACTTGACGAAGGGGATGCCGGTGAGGCCCATCGGCCCTCTCGTCAGGTCGACCATGTTCGTCATGAGGATCGTGACGATTATCCCGACGATGAAGGTGACCACCGAGAAGTAGTGGCCTTTGAGGCGAAGCGCCGGCAACCCGATGATCAGCCCGGCCAGGGCCGCCGCGAGCACCGCCGCCAACAGGCCGACGGGAAACGGCTGGCCCGACTTGACCACGAGGGCGGAGGCGTAGGCCCCTATGCCCATGAAGGCCGCGTGACCCAGCGACAGGAGCCCAGCGCCGCCGATGAGCAGGTCGAGGCTAGCGACCAGCACGATGTTGATGGCGATGAGCACCAGTAGGTGCCTGGCTGCGATTCCCGTGAAGATGTGCGGCGCCGCCAGCGCCAACGCAGCGGCGCCCAGCCCAAGCACCCAACCGAGCACCGCTTGGGTGCGGTGGGTGGCAGGCGCCGCGCTCGCCTCGACGCGCCCCTCGGCCCTGGAGGCGACCCTCACAGCTTCGCCTCGGGGGGACCGAAGAGGCCCCTGGGACGCACCAGTAGCACGAGAACCATGAGGACGAACGCGGTCAGCTCTGCGTACTGGGTGTTCACGAGGCCGGCGGTTAGGTTCTCGGCGAGGCCGACGATGAGCGCCCCGACGATGGCCCCTGGCACGCTCCCCATCCCGCCGAAGATCACGATGGCGAACGCCTTGATCACCACGATGGCGGCAATGCTCGGGTCGAAGGCGTTGACGCCGGAGGCCAGCGTGCCCGCCGCACCCGCGAGTGCACCGGCGAGCAGGAAGGCGACTACCTCCACCCGGAACGGATCGAGCCCGACCACCAGGGCGCCACGTCTGTTCTGCGAGACGGCCCGCAACGCCATGCCGACCGGGGTGAACTTGAGGAACGCCCAAGCGCCCACGACGAGAACGGCCACCGCCGCCGCGATGACGACCTGGTAGCCGGTCCACGTGGCGCCCAAGAAGCCGACGCGCACGTCGGCGAACGGCGCCTTGACGAGCCTGAAGTCGGCTCCGAACGCTTGCAGCGCAAGGTTCTGCAGGATCAGGAGGAGGCCGAGCGCGGCGATGAACGTCGTGGCGCCGCTGAAGCGTCGTAGTGGTCGGTACACGACGAGGTAGTTGGTCGCGGCCAACAGGGCACCGATGAGCATGGCGAGCGGCAACGCGACGAAGAAAGACAGTCCGAGCAGGCTGGTCGCGAAGTACGCCGTGTAGGCACCCAGCATGTAGATGGCGCCCTGGGCGAAGTCGGCGATGTCGAGCACCCCAAGCACGAGCGTGAGGCCCAGCGCCACCAACGCGTAGAGGCTGCTGGAGTGAAGCGCGTTCAACGCCAACTGCAGCGCCATGTCCACCCGCCGATCAGTCCTTCCGCGTCATGAGCGCACTGCCAGCACGCCGCTCTCGGCTAGGTCGTTCCACACGTCCTGCCTGGTCAGCAGGCCGTGGACGATCTCGAAGCGGTCGACGAAACGGACGTCGGCGAACGGGACCCCAAATGAGTTCTCGCCGTACAGGGTACCGCGGACCCACACCACGTGAGTGCTGCCCACGGCGAACCCCTCGACCGCTTCGATCCGCTTGGCGACGCGCTTGTAGCGACCACGGCTGCCTGCCACGAGCTCGTCGAGCCGCGAGTAGCGCGCCGGGCCGGGGAACACCATCACGAAGCCTGCCGTCAAGGCTCGTTCCGCGGCCGCAAGATCCCGCCGCTCCATGTCGTTCAGGAACGCGACGGCCACCGCCTGTTCCGCCGGCGCCGTCGGGTTCGCGGCCAACCATTCGCTTGGGGTGGGGGCGGTGCCGGTATTGGTGGTCACGGGGCGTCCTCCTCCAACATCGCGTTAGCAGTGGCGCCGCCCTGGACGCTGGGTCCGTCGGGCGGCGCCTGTGAACCTCAGGTTGCCGTTACTGGCAGAGGTCCGCTTCCGTCAGGAGAGCGGGTTCCACGAACGCGTAGTCGCGGTCCGCCACCAGCAGCAGGCCGTTCTCGTCGAAGGTGGCGACGCCGGCGCCCAACACGGGCTGACCGCACTGCAGGAAGTGGTAGTTGCCGTAGGAGAGCTCGAAGTCGTCGCCGGAGAGGACCTCGGCCATGACCGACTTCGGCTCCACGCTACCGGCGCGCTCCATCGCCTGCTTGATGAGCAGGATGGTCCCCCAGCCGAGCCCGTGGTTGCGGCCGGGCGTCACGCCGAGGATCCGTTCTCCGGCCTCGAGCATGGCCTTCACGCCGGGTTCGATCTCGGTGCGGTCGAAGGTGCGCGCTGCGGTGCCGGGGTCGTCGTACCAGGGGAAGTAGGTCCCGACCACGGCGTCGCCGACGGCGCCCGTGACGCTAACGTCGGACACGAGGTCGGAGCCGTAGATGGTCTGGGTGACCCCGAGCTCCTTGCTCTGCAGCAGGATGCCGATCATCTCCTGCGCCAGGCCGATGGCGACGATGGCGTCTGCGCCGGAGTTCTTGGCCTTGGTGAGGATGGTGCGGTAGTCCGGTGCGGCGTAAGCGAAGTACTCTGGTTCGGCCACGTAGCTGCCGCCCAACGCCTCCACGGTGGCCCTGAAGTGCTTCATCATGCTGCGCCCGAAGTCGGTGTTCTGCGCCATGGCGAAGAACGTCTTGTGGCCGTTCTCGAGCACGGCGTACTTGGCGAGCGGCACCATCTCGTTCGCGGCCTGCACGCCGAGTCTGACGGCCAGGTCGGCGCCTGCATCACGCCGAGCGGAGCCGGTGAGTTCGTCCGCGTACGCGTACGCGATCTGTGGGATCTCGAGGGCCGCGAGCACGGGCATCTCGGCGAGGGCGGCAGAACTACAGAAGGAGCCGCCCACGTAAGCGGCACCCGCCACCGCAAGGCGGTTGGCAGCGTCGATGGCGCCCTGCGGGGAGCACAGGTCGTCTTCGAACACCAGCTTGAAGGTCACCGTCTGATCCCCGACCTGGAAGCCGCCGGCGTCGTTGATGACCTGCGCGGCCAGCTCGGCGCCGACCTTGGCCTCCGTCCCTTCCTTCGCGGCGCCCCCGGTGAGGGGCAGCGAGAAGCCTATTGTCACGACGGTCTGCGCCAACCCCAGCATGAGGAGGTTGAGCAGTAGTACGGCGGTGGCACCGATGGCCAGTCTCCCCCGCCTCGCGGATGGTTCACCGATGAGCACGATGGGCCTCCTCCTTGTCGTGGCGGCGCCCAGCGCCGGGGGCCGCGCATACCTGTCTGCTTTTTCTCGGCCACTCTAGCGTCAGGTTTGACAGGCTGTCAACACGACAACATAATGTCCGTATGAATCTTGTCTTGCGGCGCCGTGCCGCCAAGCGGATCGCCGAGGCCGCTACCGCGCGCACCGGCCCGGGCGACCGGAGTGGCGAGTGATGCCCCATCTCGATCGCGAGAGCCCGCTTCCCTACTACCACCAACTGAAGGCCATACTGCGCGACCAGATCAGGGAGCAGGCACTCGCGCACGGCGACCCGCTCCGGCCGTTACCGCTCCCCACCGAGAAGGAGCTGCAGGAGCGCTACCGGGTGTCGCGTTCGGTGGTGCGCCAGGCCATCTCCGAGTTGGTGCAGGAGGGCGTGGTGGTGCGGGAGCAGGGGAGGGGCACCTTCGCCTTGCCTCACAAGGCGCGGCACAACCCACAGCCCGAGAAGGCGCGCTCGCACGGGCTGTCGGGCTACCTCAAGGAGCATGGGATCCCGTCGGGCACGCGCCTTATCTCGCGCGAGGTCACCACGCCCGACGCGGAGGCGGCCATCGCCCTGGGCCTCACGGACGGCCAGCTCGTCCTCCGCTTCGAGCGGGCTCGCACCGCCGGCCAGGACACCATCGGCCTGCAGACGGTGAGCCTGCCACTCGGCCTCGTCGAGGCGCTGCCAACGGCTCTCGCGGACGAGGACCTCCTATACGGAGCGTCCTCGCTCGACTACCTGGGCGGCCGACTGGGGCTCTCGCTTTCGACCAGTCACAGGAGCATCGAGGCGGTGGCGCTAGGAGCTCACGGCGCCGAGTTGCTCGGAGCGCAGGTAGGCCAGCCCGCCCTGCGCGTCAAGCGCGTGGTCCGCGACGTGCACGGTAGGGCGGTCGAGTACTTCGACGCGGTCTACCGGGGCGACAAGTTCGAGTACAGCCTGGAGTTCGATCACGGATGAACGGGCAGGCCACCGTCCTCGGGGCCACGACCACGGTGGTGAGGACCTTCCCACCCGACCGGCCCTTGCCTCGGGCGGTGCGCCTCGTCGAGGTCGGTCTGCGCGATGGGCTGCAGAGCCTGCCGGCGGTGCTGCCCACCGAACAGAAGCTGGCCTTGATAGACGCGCTGCTGGCGGCAGGGGTGACGAGCCTGCAGGTCGCCTCGTTCGTGAACCCCGTCCGCGTGCCGCAGATGGCGGACGCCGACGAACTGTCCAAGCGTCTGGCACCGCTCCTGGAAGGACGGCCGGAGGTGCGCTTGAGTGGCCTCGCCCTGAACCGCCGCGGCGTAGAGCGCCTGGCGGCGGCCGGGTTGCGACACGTCGACCTTTCCCTGTCCGCCTCAGAACCTCACTCGCGTAGGAACGCCGGCATGAGCGTGGAGGAGGCCGAAGGGCACATCCGCGCCGCGGTCGGGACGGCCATAGGTCTCGGGCTGGAGGTGAGGGCGGGCGTCCAGTGCGTGTTCGGTTCCGCCCCCGGCGATGAGGTGCCGCTCGAGCGCGTCTTGCGCCTCAGCGAGACCCTGATCGCCGCCGGCGCGACCGAGCTCGCCCTGGCCGACTCCGCCGGACTCGCCGACCCACTGCGCCTGGCCACCGTCGTCGCCGCCGTCCAGGAGCGGGTGGCGCCGGTCGCCATCACGCTCCACCTCCACGACACGCGTGGGCTCGGCATGGCGAACCTGGTGACGGCCCTGCGCTTGGGCATCGCGAGTTTCGACACCGCTTTCGGCGGCCTGGGTGGCTGCCCGTTCATCACTGGGGCGGCCGGGAACCTGGGGACGGAAGACGTCGTCTTCCTGTTCGACTCGCTGGGCCTGAACACCGGCGTCGACCTGCTGGGCGTCGCCCGGGCCACGCGCTTGGCAGAAGGCTGGTCGGCCGCCAGCATGCCCAGCCGCCTGTATCAGCTTGTGAAGGAAGGGGCGATCGAGCCTGACGAGGAGGAGCAACGTGGCACAGACGGCCGCTGAGAAGATCCTCTCCCGCAAGGCCGGCGAGGCTGTACGCGCCGGCGACATCGTGGTGGTCGACGTCGACGGCGCCATGGGCACCGACGCGACCGCGCCGTTCGCCATCAAGGCGTTCGAGGGAATGGGCGGCAAGAGCGTGTGGGATCCAGCTCGGCTCGCGCTCGTCCTCGACCACGCGGCCCCGGCGCCCAACGAGCGCATCAGCGGCCTGCATTCGTTGATGAGGGAGTTCGCCGCCGCGCAAGGCGTGAAGCTCTACGAGGTGGGCGAGGGCATATGTCATCAACTGATGGTCGAGAACGGCCACGCCGGACCTGGCGAGGTGTTCGTAGGCGCCGACTCGCACACACCCACCATCGGTGCGCTCGGAGCGTTCGCCGTGGGCGTCGGCTCCACTGACCTAGCGGCGGTGATGCATACCGGCAAGATCTGGTTCAAGGTGCCTCGCTCGGTACGGGTGGAGCTCATGGGCAGCTTCCGGCCGGGCACGTTCCCCAAGGACGTCATCTTGCACCTGGTCGGCAAGCTCGGCATCGCCGGCGCCACCTACGAGGCAGTCGAGTTCGGCGGTCCGGCCGTCCGGAAACTCAGCCTTGCCGGCCGCATGGTCCTCGCCAACATGGTCGCTGAGATGGGCGCCAAGACCGCGTTGGTCGACACCCGCGGCCTCACCCTGCCGGAGGCCCTTTCCGGACGAGAGTTCCACGATCATCTGCCCGACGCGGGCGCCACGTACCGGGCGCGAGTCGACCTCGACATCTCCGACCTGGGCGCCCAGGTGGCGGTGCCGGACTCGCCCGACGCAGTCAAGGACGTGCGCGAGGTGGCGGGCGTGCCGGTTCAGATGGCGTTCATCGGCTCCTGCACCAACTCGCGGCTCGAGGACCTGCAGGCCGCCGCGCGGGTCCTACGCGGCAAGCGCGTCGCCCCAGGGGTCCGCCTCATCGTCACGACCGCCTCCAAGCGCATCTTCAACGAGGGGCTGGCCGACGGAACCATCCAGGCCCTAAGCGAGGCTGGCGCCAGCTTCATCACGTCGGGCTGCGGGCCCTGCGTTGGCACCCACCAAGGCGTTCCCGGCGACGGCGAGAACGTCATCTCCACCACCAACCGGAACTTCCGCGGTCGGATGGGGAACGCCAAGTCGAACGTGTACCTGGGCTCGCCCGCCGTCGTGGCGGCCGCGGCCCTGACGGGCGTGCTGACGGACCCGGCGCCCTACTTCGCGGCCGCAGTGGAGGGAGCAGGAGCGTGAGCGAGTTCGTTCACACGTTCGAGGGGCGGGCGCACGTAGTGGGGGACAACGTCGATACCGACCGCATAATCCCCGGCAAGTACACCAAGACCCTCGACACCGGCGAGTTGGCCAGCCACCTCCTCGAGGATTACGACCCCGGACTCGTGGCGCGGGTCGGTCCGGGCGACGTCCTCGCCGCCGGCGACAACTTCGGTTGCGGTTCGAGCCGGGAGCAAGCGCCCATCGCGATAAAGGCGGCGGGCATCTCGTGCGTCATCGCGCGCTCGTTCGCCCGCATCTTCTTCAGGAACGCCATCAACGTTGGCCTCCCGGTCGTGGAGGTGCCGGACCTCGACGTGGCCGACCTGACCCGGATCCACGTCGACGTCCGCGAGGGCACGGTCACCGACCTGACCACCGGTAGGACGTTCTCGGCCACACGCATGCCGGCCGTCATGGCACAGATCCTCGCGGCCGGCGGGTTGCAGGCGTACCTGAAGGCGGGCGGCGACTACTCGGTGAAGGTGTGAGTTCGGCCGCTCCATTGGCCGGCGTGCGCGTGCTGGAGTTCACCCAGGCGGTGCTGGGGCCCACCGCGGGCATGCTACTCGCCGACATGGGAGCCGAGGTCGTGCGTGTCGAACCGACGCCGCGCGGCGACCCCACCCGTTACCTACGGGGCTTCGGCATGGGCTACTACCCGTACTTCAACCGCAACAAGAAGAGCGTGGTCATCGACGTGAAGGATCCACGTGGGCTCGCCGCCGTCGAGCGTCTGCTGGAAGGCGCGGACGTGCTCGTCGAGAACTTCGCGCCCGGAACCATGGATCGCCTGGGCTTGGGGCCGTCGATCACGGAGCGCTACCCGCGCCTCGTGTACTGCACCCTGAAGGGTTTCCTCCCCGGGCCTTACGAGCAGCGCACCGCGCTCGACGAGGTCGTGCAGATGATGTCCGGCCTGGCGTACATGACGGGGCCGCGCGGCACGCCGCTGCGGGCCGGCGCGTCCGTCATCGACGAGATGACAGGCGTCTACGGGGCGCTCGGCATCGTCTTGGCGCTGCGTGAGCGCGACGCCACCGGCCGAGGCCAGGTCGTGGAGTCAGCGCTGTTCGAGACGGCGGCGTTCGTCATGGGCCACCACCTCGCCTACTCCGTAGCTTCGGGCGAGGAGATCCCACCAATGCCTGAGCGGGTCAGCGCCTGGGCCGTGTACCACCAGTTCAGGACCGCCGACGACCAGCTCGTCTTCATCGGCGTCACGTCGGACAGGCAGTGGCCGCGGTTCTGCGAGGCCTTCGCGTTGCCGGAACTCGCGGCGGACCCGCGCCTAAAGACCAACAACGACCGCATCCGTGAGCGCGACTGGCTGCTGCCACGCCTGCGGGAGCGCATCGGGGGCCTCACGTTGGCGGAGGCCACCGAACGGTGCGAGCGGGCGGGCCTGCCGTTCTCCCCGGTAGCGCGCCCCGAGGACCTGTTCGACGACCCGCAACTGTCGGCGGGCGGGAGCCTGCTCGAGACGCGGTTCCCGAACGGGGCGACGGGCCGCCTACCCGCCCTGCCGCTCGTCATGGGCGGCGAACGTTGGGGCAAGCGCCTCGACCCGCCCGGGTTGGGCGAACACACCCGCGAGGTGCTGGTCGGCGCGGGGTTCACGGACGAACACGTGACGGAGCTCGCCGAGGCGGGCGTAGTGATTGCCGCGGGCGTCGCGGCGCCGAACGCGGGCGCCTGACCCGCACCACGGAGGTAGAGATGAACACGACCCCGCCATACGACCTGATCGTCAAGAACGTCCGCCTGGTCAGGCCCCTCCAGGACGGCACCCCCATGACGGACGTGGCCATCACCGGCGGCAAGTTCGCCCGGATCGCCCCCGGCCTCGACGCGAGCCAGGCGAGAGAGGTCGTCGACGGTGGTGGGTTGCTGGCGTTCCCCGGCCTGGTCGACGGCCACATGCACGTGGGCATCTACTCCCCGCTGCAGGACGACGCCGTCACGGAGAGCAAGGCCGCCGCCATGGGCGGCGTCACCAGCGCGCTCACCTACTTCAGGACGGGCGACTACTACCTCAACAAGGGTGGCCCGTACGAGGAGTTCTACCCGGAGGTGCTGGAACGATCGGCGGGGCGGTACTGGGTGGACTACGGCTACCACCTAGCGCCCATCAACAAGCGCCACATCGACGAGATGCCCTTGCTGCTGGACAAGTTCGGGGTGTCGTCCTTCAAGATCTTCATGTTCTACGGTGGTCACGGCCTGCACGGACGATCGGCCAGGCAACGCAACTTCCTCCACTTGGAGGAGGGCGAGAGCTACGACTTCGCGCACTTCGAGTTCATCATGCGCAAGCTCTCGCAGATGATCGCCGACGACCCCGCGCGAGGCGAACATATCTCGCTGAGCCTGCACTGCGAGATCGCCGACATCCTCAACGCCTACACCGCCATGGTCGAGCGCGACGGCAAGCTCAGGGGGCTCCACGCCTACAACGCGGCGAGGCCCCCGCACTCGGAGGGGTTGGCCGTGTTCATCGCCTCCTACCTCGCGTACGAGACGGCGCTCGCCAACGTCAACCTGCTGCACCTCAGCGGCCGCAAGGCGCTCGAGGCCGCCCTCATGATGGAGGGGCTCTTCCCGCACATCTCCTTCAAGAAGGAGGTGACGATCGGCCACCTGCTGCTGGACGTCGACAGCCCTGCCGGCCCTTACGCCAAGGTGAACCCGCCCATCCGCCCGCGCGCCGACGTGGAGTACCTGTGGGAGAAGGTCCTCTCGGGTGACGTCGACTGGATAGTCAGCGACCACGCCTGCTGCAAGGCGGAGATGAAGGTCTCGGCAGAGCACCCCGACGACATCTGGTTGTCCAAGTCGGGTTTCGGGGGAACCGAGTACCTGCTTTCGGGGCTATACAGCGAGGGTAGCAAGCGCGGCCTGTCTCCCAACCGCATGGCGGAGCTCGTCAGCCTCAACCCGGCCAGGCGTTACGGCCTCGGCGCGAAGGGGGACGTGGCGGAGGGCCTCGACGCGGACCTCGTGCTCCTCGACCCCAGCGAGACGTTCGTGGTGCGCGCCGCCGACTCGGAGTCTGGCCAGGGCTACACGCCGTTCGAAGGGCAGGAGCTGACCGGCAAGGTCAGGCGGACCATCCTGCGTGGCCACACCGTCTACCTCGACGGCGAGATCATGGGGCCGGCCCGGGGCCGGTACCTGCACCGGCCGAGCTGAGCCCCGGGGACCCCAGGACCCCGCACGCAGGTCCGGTCAGCGCCTGAAGACCAGCGTCTCCCCGCCCCCAGTCAGGACGAGCTCGTCGTCGGGGGTGATGCTGTAGTCGTCGACGAGCGCGAGGGCCGTCAGGTAGCGCTGCTCCTGCTCCATGGCGCCTTCGCAGAACATCATGGTGGCGCCGGCGGGGCCGAACGTCACGCCGCCCGCCACGCCGAAGGTGACCGGGGCGAAGTAGCGGTTGCAGCCGGCGCTGCCGGCCACCTGGCCGTCCTTGATCTCGAGGGTGATCTCGTGGTCGGGGAGGGCGGCGGTGCCGTTCGGGCCGAACGACGCCAGGCGCCACTCGGAGCCGACGATGTAGGCGCTGCCGTCTAGCACGCTGACCTCCATGCGTTCGTGGCCGGCGAGCGTGAAGCCGTCGGCCTCGGAGTACTTGACGACGCCCTTGGTCGCTAGGAGGGTGGCGCCGTCCCAGTCGAAGTAGCCGAGGATCACCGCGTCGTCGTCGCAGGTGAAGTTGACGCGTTCACCGAGGAAGGCGAGGGTGGCGCCCTTGCCGGCGTTCAGGCAGGTGGTGCCGTCGGCGAGGGTCACGCCCCGCACCTCGAACCCCACGAGCGCGTCGCTCAGGATGGTGGCGGGCGCGGCGGGGTCGTACTCGATGCGGGTGACCAGGCCCTGGTCGTCGACGAGTTGCGTGGTGCCGACCAGGGCGACGCCGTCCTGGCAGAAGTGGCTCACCTTGCCGTCGGCGACGGTCGCGCCGATCTCCGGGTCGACGGGCTTGCAGGTGGTCCCGTCGGGGAGGACGATGTCGGGGCCGCGGGCGGCGGCGAAGCCGGCGACGACGGCCAGGCTGACGATCAGGGTCTTCAGCGCGGTGCGCATGTTGTTGGCCTCCTTGGCGGCCCGCGCCGCACGGGGCGCGGGCCTACGCCGCCAGGCTACGGCGGCTCCATGAGCGGGCGGGCGCCGGCGGGTTCAGCGAACGTTCATGGCCGGTGGCCTGCGGAGGAGGGGCGCGGCGCCGGTCCATGACCGTGGTGGCGCCAGTGGCGTCAGGAGGAGACGCATGGCGTTGAGTATGACGAGCAGCACGGAGCCCTCGTGGACGAGCATGCCGAGGGCCATGTCGACCTCGCCCCTGAGGACGCCCAAGAGGAGCAGCGCCACGGTGACGAGGGCGATGGCGATGTTCTGCCGCATCACGCGCACGGTCCGCTTGGCCAGGCCGAGCGCCAGCGGCAGCTTGCGGAGGTCGTCGGTCATCAGGGCGATGTCGGCCGTCTCGACGGCCACGGCGGAGCCGGCGGCGCCCATGGCGACGCCCACGTCCGCGGCGGCGAGGGCCGGTGCGTCGTTCACGCCGTCGCCGACCATGGCCACCACGTGACCGCGGGCCTTGAGCTCGGCTATCGCCGCGAGCTTCTCCTCGGGTAGGAGCGCGGCGCGCACGTCGTCGATGCCCGTCGCGGCGGCCACTGCTTGTGCCACGGCGGGCGCGTCGCCGGTGAGCATCGTCACGTGACGCACGCCGGCGCGGCGGAGCGCGGCGACAAGCCGGCTCGCTTCGGGCCTCGGTTCGTCGGCGACCGCCACCGCGCCGATCACGGCGTCGTCTACGGCGACCAGCATGGGGGTGCGGCCCGCGGCGGCCAGCTCGGCGGCCACGGCGGCCGCGGCCGGCGCCTCCACGCCCTCGCCGGCCAGCAGGGCGGCGTTGCCGACCAGCACGCGGCGGCCGCGCACGGTGGCGGCGATCCCCTTCCCGGGCAGGCTGCGCGCCCGTTCCGGTAGGGCGCCGTCGTACACGCCCTCGCGGACCGCGGCGGCGATGACGGCGGCCGCCAGGGGGTGTTCGGATCCCGCTTCGGCGGCGGCGGCCCAGCCGAGCACGCCGGCGCGGCTCTCGCCGGCGGCCAGCACAACCACGTCGGTGAGGCGCGGCCTGCCGGTGGTCAGGGTGCCCGTCTTGTCGAGCGCAACGGCGTCGATGCGGGCGGCGGTCTCGAGGTGCTCGCCGCCCTTCACCAAGACGCCGGCCTGCGCGGCGCGCCCGACCCCGGCGACGATGGCGACCGGTATGGAGATGACGAGGGCGCCCGGGCAGCCGATGACGAGGAGGGTGAGGGCGAGCGCGAGGTTGCCGGTGAGGAGGCCCGTCACGAGCGCCAGGACGATGATGGCGGGCGTGTACCAGGCCGAGAAGCGGTCCATGAACTTCTGGACCTTGGCCTTGGCGTCTTGCGCCTCCTCGACGCGGTGGATGATGCGCGCGAGGGTGGTGTTGGCGCCGACGCCCTCGGCG
This sequence comes from Trueperaceae bacterium, assembly GCA_019454765.1. Lineage (NCBI taxonomy): Bacteria > Thermotogati > Deinococcota > Deinococci > Trueperales > Trueperaceae > Trueperaceae bacterium. The sequence goes on from JACFNR010000037.1 coordinate 14,068, forward strand.
CGCACCTGCAGGAAGCCGCCCCTGGAGACCGTGCCGGCGAACACCTTGCTGCCGGCGCCCTTCCAGGCGGGCAGCGATTCGCCCGTGATGGCGGACTCGTCGAGGCTGCCCTCCCCGACCACGACCTCGCCGTCGACGGGCACGCGAGCGCCGTTCTTGACCAGCACGACCTCGCCGGGGGCGACGGCGACGGCGGCGACCTCGACCTGTTCGCCTCCGCGCAGCACGACGGCGGTCTCGGGCGCCACCTCGACGAGGGCCTTGAGGGCGGCGCGGGTGCGGTCCAGGGTGGCCACCTCGAGCGCGTGCCCGACGGCGAACAGGAACGTGACCGCCGCCGCCTCCCAGTGCTCGCCCATCAGGACGGCGCCGAGCGCCGCCACCGTGACGAGGAGGTCGATGCCGACGGTGCGGACCAGCAGGGCCCGCACGGCGGCCCGCGCGGTGCCGGCGCCGGCGACGAGGGCGGCGGCGAGCATCAGCGGCGCCTTGGCGCCGGGCGCACCGAGCGCAGGCGCGGCGAAGGCGGCCAGGATGAGGGCGCCGGCGGCGACGGGCACCGCCCAGCGCCCTACGCGCGGTCCCGTCACCGTCAGAACGGGGCCGGCTTGGAGCGGTAGCCTGCCCGCGCCACGGCGCCTACCAGGTCGGCGACGCTCGTCACGCTCGCGTCGTGCGTGACCTCGACGCGCGAGCTGGCGAAGTGCACCCGGACGGTGTCGACGCCGGGCAGTCGCGCCACGCCCTTCTCCACCTTGGCGACGCACGAGGGGCACGAGAAGCCCTCGGCGCGGAGCACGGTGCGTGTGAGGTCGCGCCCCGTGCGCTCCGCTTGGCTCTCGTGGTTCCGGGAGTCGGGTAGGTCGCTCTTGGCGCGGGCGGCGACGGCCGCCGGGTTGGTTTCGGAGTGGTTCACGAGGGTCCTCCTGGCTGCCGGGCCATGGGGCGCCCGGCCTCGCCTGGGAAGGTACGCCGGGGCGCCGCCGTGTTCCTTGACGCCCGTCAAGTTGGCGCGCTGACGGAGAATGCACTGCCCCTGCCAGCGTGGGCGGGTACAGTTGCGGCGAGAGAGGGCGGCTCGTCCAAGGCCGCGGGGGGCGGCGGGCAGGCGCGGCGGTGTCCAGGGGTGGCGCGCGACGGCGGCGGAGAGACCAACGTGATCGGAGCGGAGCGGACCGCCTTGGGGACCATCCAGCAGCGGCTCGCGCGCTACAAGCGGGTCGTCTACGGGGTCGTGCTCGCGCTCATCGCGGTGGACAACCTGGCCGCGGCCTGGTTCATGGTGGCCGACGTCCCGGCCACCCCCAGGTTCGCCGTCGCCGGCGCCGCGCTGCTCGGCGCGCTCCTCGTGTGGCTCTCCCCTCGCTTCGCCCGGCCGGTGGAGGTCGTCGGTTTCGCGCTCGGCAGCGTCGCGGCGCTGGCGTACTTCTCCGTGACGTTGCAGGGCGACGCGGTCGGTCACGCCGAGGCGATCCGTGCGCTCGGGAACTGGTCGCACCTGCTGTTCGTGCTGGCGTTCCTGGCGTTCGGCAGCCGTCAGGCGCTGTGGGCCAGCCTGGCGCTGCTCCTGGCGAGCGTTGGCTTGACGACCCAGCACGTGCTCGTGGTGGCGCCGCTGTCGGTGAAGGCGGCCGAGGCGTCCGCCGCCCTCGACCTGACGCTGGTGGGGGTGGCGTACCTCATGCTGCTCCACCTCCTCACGTACTCGTTGGAGCGTCGCTCGGCCGTGTTGGCGGCGGAGGAGACGGCGACGAAGATGCTCGCCCTCGACCCGCTGACGGGCGCCGCCAACCGGGCCGCCTTCCACCGCGTGCACGAGAGCCTGGTGCGCGGTAAGGAGGTCAAGCCGTTCGCGCTCTTCCTCCTCGACATCGACGACTTCAAGACCATCAACGAGCGCTTCGGCACGGCCGTGGGCGACGACGTGCTGCGTGAGACGGCGCTGCGGCTCAGGAACGCGCTCGGCGACGACGCGCAGGTAGTGGCGCGGCTGGGCGCGGACGAGTTCGGCATCCTGGTGGCGGGCCGGCTCGACGAGGTGCAGGCCGGCGCCACCGCCACCTTGCTCGAGCGGGTGTTCCGCTTGCCGTTCGCGGCGGGGGGCGGACGGCTGCAGGTGACGTCGACCGTCGGCATCAGCCGCTTCCCGGCCGACGCCGCCACGCTGGCCGATCAGATCAGCCAGGCAGAGGCGGCCGTCGCGGCGGCGAAGCTGTCGGGCGAGAGCTACCGCCTGGCGGCGGTGGCCGCGCGCGAGGCCGAGCGGCGGGCGTTGGCGAGCGACCTGCGGGAGGCGGTCGGCAACGGCGAGCTCGAGCTCTACTTCCAGCCGGTGGCGGCGGTGCACCCGCTCACCTCCGAGGAGCGGGCGGCGGGGTACGTGGTGGGCGTGGCGGTGCGCAGCGCCGAGGCGTTGTTGCGGTGGCACCATCCGCGGCTGGGGCTCATCCCGCCGGGGGAGTTCATCCCGTTGGCGGAGCGGGCAGGTCTCATGGTCACGCTGGGGGAGTGGGTGTTGGAGGCGGCGTGCGCTCAGGCGCGCGCCTGGCACGACGGCGCGGTGGGCACCATGACCGTGAGCGTCAACGTGTCGCCGCACCAGTTCAGCCACCCCGGCCTGGTTCCCGCCGTCGAGCGGGCGCTGGCGCGTTCCGGCCTGTCGCCGGAGCGGCTGGTGTTGGAGATCACGGAGACGAGCTTCGACCAGGCCGTGGTGGCCGAACGGTTGACGCGCCTGCGCCGCCTCGGCGTGAGGGTCGCCATCGACGACTTCGGGGCCGGTTACTCGTCGCTGGGACGGCTCCGGAGCCTCCCCATCGACTTCGTGAAGCTCGACCGGTCGTTCGTGGCGCACCTGGGTGACGACGACGCCCGCACCGACCTGGTGGTGCGCGCCGCCGTTCAGCTCGCGCACGGCTTGGGGGCCAAGGTCATCGCGGAGGGGATCGAGAGCGGCGCGCAAGCAGCGGCGGCGGCCGCGGCCGGCTGCGACTACCTCCAGGGGTACCTGATCGCCAGGCCGGTGTCGGGCACGCAGTTCGGGGCCGAGTGGCGCTCGAACGACTCGCGGCGTTACCTGGCCTCGGCCGGGGCGGCCGGCGTGGTGAACTAGGGCGCGGCCGGTTTGGTCACTCGGGCAGCGCCAGCACGGCCTTGACGGGGCGGTGGTCCGACGCGGCGCGCCACGGCTCGACCTTGACGGCCATGGTGGCCATCTCGGCGGAGTGGAACACGTAGTCGATCCTCAGCAACCAGTCGGGCACGGCGAGGCGCCACGGTCCGCTCTCCGGCGCGCCGCCGTGGAACGTGCTCCCGAACCCGAAGCCGGCCTTGCGCCAGGCGTCGGCGAACTCGCTCGTGAGGGCGCGGTAGGCGCCGCTGCGCTCGGTCGTGTTGAAGTCGCCCATGGCGACGACGGGCAGGTCCGAGCGGCGCGCCAGCTCCACCAGCGCGGCGGCGACGGCCTCGCGCGACGCGACGGCGCGCGCCACCTCGGCCGGCCAGATCTGGGGGAAGCGGGGGGTCGAGAGGTTGTGCACGTTGACCACCAGCACGTCGCCGCGGGGATGGTGGAGGAGGGTGGTCTGCGGGTTGCGCGCCGACGGTCCGGCGAGGTCCACCGGCACCGGCTCGACGGGGTAGGCGGAGAACACGCCGAGGCTGCCCCAGTCGCCGCACGGCGGGCAGGGGGCGAGGTCGACGTACGGGTGGGTGGCGACGAGCAGGGCCGCCAGCTCGACGCCAAGCGCCTCGTTGAGTTCTTGCAGGGCGACGACCTCGGCGCCCGAGGCGAGTATGGCGGCCGCGATGTCGTGGGCGTCGTCGTTACCGGCCCTTACGTTGTAGGTGACGGCGGTGAGCGTGCCGCCCGGGTCGACGGTGGCGGGACCGTCGAGCCGGGCCGGTAGGTACGATCCGAGCCAGAGGTAGGCTACGATGCCAAGCGGGACGGCGCCGGCCCACGCCAAGCGGCGTCGGCCGAGGAGGGCGGCGACGACCACCGCGACCGGCACGGGGAAGTACAAGATGGGGGCGAGGGAGTTGGCCACGAAGAGCCACCACCAGCGGTCGGCGAAGGCGAGGTAGAGCACGAACCAGGCGGTGGGGACGAGGAGGGCGAGAGCCACCAGCGTCGTCAGGGCGGCGTTGCCGAGGGCGGTGACGGCGTGGCGGCGCACCCGGGCAGCCTAACGCCCCCGCTCATGAGCGGGGTGGTGGCCGCCGCCGTCACTGTTCTTGTAATCGGAACGATTCCGAGGTAGGTTGGTCACATGAGCAGCGGCGCCACCCTCACGACCGACGGACTCCTCGCCGAACTCGCCCGCGAGCGGCGACAGGTGCGGCTCTCCGCCGCCTTCACCGGCCTCACCGCCCTCGGCCTGGCCACCGCCATCGTCATCGGCCTCCTCGCCCCCGGCGCGCTGGGTGCCGCGTCCGGCTGGCCGGCAAGGCTGCTGGCGCCCGGCGGCGTGGGCGGCGCCGGGGCGCTGGGCGGCGCGGCGACGGTCGCCGCGCTCGGCCTGCTGCTCGCGTTCCTGGCGGGCGGCCTGCCCGCCGGCATCGCCGCCGGCCGCGCCCTCGTCGAGGAGCGCAAGCTCGACATCGACCTGCTGATGGTGCTGGCGGCGCTCGCCGCCGCGCTGGTGGGGGAGGCGCGCGACGGCGCGATACTGCTCTTCCTCTTCAGCCTCGCCAACACCCTCGAGGCGAACGCCTTCTCGAACACGCGGCGCGCCGTCGCCTCCCTCATGGAGCTGAAGCCGGAGACCGCCACGCTCATGGTGGACGGCGCGCCGCGCCAGGTGCCGGCCGCCACCGTCGCGCCCGGCGCCGTCATCCTCGTCAGGCCGGGGGAGCGCGTGCCCCTCGACGGCGTGGTGCTCGAGGGGGTCTCGAGCCTAGACCAGTCGCCCATCACCGGCGAGGCCGTGCCCGTCGACAAGGGCGTCGGCGACGCGCTGTTCGCCGGCAGCGTCAACGGCCACGGGGCCCTCCGGGTGCGCGTCACCAAGGACGCCTCCAGCTCCACCCTCGCGCGCATGATCGAGCTAGTCACGGAGGCGCAGGCGACCCGCTCCCCCAGCCAACGCTTCGGCGACTGGTTCGGGGAGCGCTACACCGTCCTGGTACTGCTGGGCACCGGCGCCGCGCTGGCGGCGTTCCTGCTCCTCGGCATGGAACGACAGGCGGCCTTCTACAAGGCGGCCACCCTCCTGGTCGTCGCCAGCCCGTGCGCCGTCGTGATCAGCGTGCCGGCGGCCGTGTTGTCGGCGCTGGCCCGCGCCGCCCGCATGGGGGTGCTGTTCAAGGGCGGCGCCGCCCTGGAGGAGTTCGGCGCCGTCGACGTGATGGCGTTCGACAAGACCGGCACCCTCACCCAGGGCCGCATGCGCGTCGCCGAGGTCGTGCCGTTCGGCGTCAGCGCGGCTTCCGTGCTCGAGCTGGCCGGCGCCATCGAGGCCTCCTCCGAGCACGCCGTGGCTCAGGCCATCGTCGCGGCCGCGGGCCGCCCGGACGCGCCGCCACTGGTGGAGGGCGTCACCGCCGTGCCCGGCATGGGCATCCGCGCCACGGTCGACGGCGCAGCCCACTGGGCGGGCAACCGCCGCTTGGCCGCGAACGTGGGCGTGCCCACCACGCCCGAGGTCGAGGCGACGCTCGCCTTGCTGGAGGGGCGCGGTCACACCACGGTCATGGTGGGCGACGCCCGGCGCGTCATCGGCGTCGTCGCGGTGGCCGACACGGTTCGCGCCACCGCCGGCGCAGCCATCCGCGAGCTGCGCGCGCGCGGAGTCGAGCGCATCGTCATGCTCACGGGCGACCACCCCGAGGCGGCGCACGCGGTGGCCGATGAGCTCGGCATCGCGGCCGCCGAGGTGAACGCCGGCCTCCTGCCCGAGGAGAAGGTCGCGCGGGTGCGCGAGCTGGCCGGCGGTGGGCGCGTGGCGTTCGTGGGCGACGGCGTCAACGACGCCGCGGCGCTGGCCGTGGCCTCCGTTGGGGTGGCGATGGGCGTGGCGGGCAGCGACGCGGCCCTCGAGGCCGCCGACGTCGCCCTCCTCTCCGACGACCTCGCGCGGCTGCCGGAGGCGCACGACCTTGCGCGCCGCGCCAACCGCGTGATCCGCCAGAACCTCGCCTTCGCGCTCGGCATCATGCTCGTCATGGTGGTCACCACGCTGGTGGCGAGGCTGCCCCTGCCCCTCGGCGTCCTCGGCCACGAGGGCGGCACCATCCTGGTGGTCATGAACGGCCTGCGCCTCCTCGGCCCCGCCCCGCGGGCCGGGCGAGCCGCACCCTCCTCGGCGCGGGTCGGCGAGCTGGCGCGGCCGGGCTGACCGCCTGCGCGTCCGCTCGCGGGCGCGCGCTGCACCAGCACCCACTCGACCTAGGCACGAGCCCAGCTCCCCCGCCCGCCCCGCCCCCCGTCCCCCTAGCCTCGTGGCGAGGAGGGGAGAGGCGTGCGCACGCAGCGGCAGACAACGAGGCAACAGGCGGCGCGAAGCGCGGCGCGGCACGGTCCGCGGCGCCCACGCCGGCCGCGGCGCCCGGCGGCCCCGCCGGCCCGGTTACCGGCCCCGCCCGCCGCGCCGTCGCGGCGCCGGCCGCGTCCCGCCCTCCGTGCGGTCGCGGCGCTGGCGCTCGCCCTCACGCTCGTGGTCCCCGCGCTCCACGGCGCCCGCGCCGGCCGAGCCTGGAGCGGCGCTCCCTACCCCCTCGACTCCCTCGAGGTCGTGCTCCAGGCGCAGCGCAACGACTGCGGCCCGGCCGTGGTGGCCACCCTGCTCGCCTGGGCGGGCACCCCGGTCCCGCTGGCGCAGGTGACGGCCGCTGCTCGCCTCGGCCCTGACGGCCTGACCCTCGGCGAGTTCGCCAGGCTGGCACGCTCGTTCGGACTGACAGGCGGCTGGTACCACGCGTCGGCGGGGCGGCTAGCGTCGCTGCCCGGTCCGTTCGTCGCTCACCTCAGCGCGGCCGGGTCGGGCGCGCCCCAACTCGGCCACCTCGTGGTCGTGTGGGCGGCCGGCAACGGCGCCGTCCTCGTCTCCGACCCGGCCGCAGGACCCCACGCCATGTCGCTCGCGGCCTTCGCCCGCCGCTTCACGGGCCGCGTCTACCTGCTCGAGGACCCGGCGTGACCGCCGCGCTCGTCAGCGCCACGCTCGTCGCGGTCGCCACGCGGCCGTGGGGCACCGCCGGCCTGGCGTGGGTGGCGCTCGTGCCCGCGTTCCACGCCGTGGCGCGCCCTCCTGGCCGCTCCGCCCTCCGCGCCGGCGTCATCACGTACGTGGCCGCCGTCGGCTTCGCCGCCGTGGCGTACGAGGCCACGCTCGGCCTCGCCCTGGTGGCCTACCCGCTGGTGGTCGGCGTCGCCGCCCTGCCGTTCGGCGCGGCTGGAGCGGCGGCGGCGTGGGTCTCGGGGCGGTCGCGTGCGCTGCCCGCCTGGGCCGCGCTTCCCATCTTCTGGTGCGCCACCGAGGTGCTCGTGCGGCAGGAGTGGCTGCTCGGCCGCTGGGCGCTCCCCCTCTCCGCCATCGGTTACACGCAGTCCGGCACGGCCGCGGTGCACCTCGCGCGCTTCAGCTCCGTCACGGCCGTGTCGCTCGCCGTGTTGCTGGTCAACGGCCTGATCGCGGCCCTCGTCGCCGCCCTGTGGGACCGCCCTGCTGGCGCGTCCACCCACCCCTCAGCACCGCCCCCATCCCTGGCGGCGCCGCGCCTTGGCGCCTCCGCCAGGCTCGCCCCGGCTCGGGCTCGGCCGGCGCTCGTGGGCCTGGCCATCGTCGGCGCGCTCATCGCTGCCGCCTGGCGCACGGCCCCGGCGCCGCCCGCCGCTCAGCCAGGACCGCTCCACGATCCCTCCGACCAAGCTACCGGGCCCACCGACCCGGCGGTGGCGCTCCTGGCGGTGCTCCAACCCGACCTGCCACCCGCGGCTCGCGGTGCCGCCAGGCTCGACGCCGCCGTGGCCGCCGAGGTCGCCGCCGGCCTCGTCGCCCTCAGCACGGCGGGCGCCACCCCCGGCGGCGGCCTCGAGCGGCAGCTACAGGTCTGGCCCGAGGCCATCTGGCCCGCCTGGCTCCCACGGGGCGCGGCGCAGGCGGCGGCCGCGCAACCGGCGGGGGCCCCTGCCCAGCCGGCGGCGGTCGCCGCGCAACGGGCGGCGGTCGCCGCGCAGCTGGCGGCGGTCGCCGGGCAGCTGGCGGGGGCCCCTCCCGCCATCCTGGGCGGCGCCGGCCGCGACGCAGCCACGGGCTCCGCCTCCAACGCGGCGTTCCTCTGGTCCGGCACCACCCTCACGCACGTCTTCGACAAGCGGCACACGGTCCCCATCGCCGAGGACGGCCTGGTGCGCTCCGGCGCGCCCGTGGTCGTGCTCGGAGGCGGGATCCGCGTGGCGCCGCTCATCTGTTACGACGTCGCCTTCCCGGCCACCGTTCGCCTGGCGGCGCGCGGCGGCGCGGAGCTGCTGGCCGTGCTCACGGACGACACCTTCGCGGCCGGGAGCGACGTCCCACGCCAACACCTACGCGTCGCGCGCCTGCGCGCGGTCGAGAGCGGTCTCTGGCTCGCGTTCGCCTCCAACGGCGGCCCCAGCGCCCTCATCGACCCGGCGGGGAGGATCGCGGCCGCCACCGAACCCGGTGAGGCCGCGCTCCTGCGCGCGACCGCGAGGTTGGGGACCGGCTCGACGCCGTACCTCGCGTACGGCGACTGGGTCGGCGTGCTCGCCTGGCTGCTCGTGGCGGTCGCGGCGAGCCTTGCGGGGCTCGAGGGGGGTGGATACCGCCGTCCGCGAGCCACCTGAAGCCCCCTCGTCATCCACCCGGAGGAACCATGAAACGCGTCACCCTGTGGTCCCTGAGCACCCTGCTGCTCATGCTCCTAGCCAGCCCGGTCCAGTCGGCCGCAACGAGCCGGCAAGCCGCCGAAGGCCTCGCGCCGCTCGCGGCCGCCGAGCTCTCCGCCGTCACTGCCGGGGTCTGCCTCAAGTGCGACGAGCCCACCGACCCACCCCCGAAGAAGACCAAGCCCCGCATCCAGACCTACATCTGGGAGGCCGTCAGCTCGAAGCACAACGCCCCCACCGAGCTGCGCCACGAGCTCGCCCGCGACTACGTCAACTCCGGCGCCGCCACCGCGCGCTACTCGTTCACCTACAACGACGAGTGCTCCCACGTGCTCACGAGCGGCGGCGTCGGCGTCTCGACGGGCCTCAACCTGAACGTCGGCACCGTCTACACCTGCGCCATGCAGGACAACTACGAGGTCGTCGTCCCGGCCCGCACCAGGGCCAAGGTGTACCGCGCCTTCATGCGGCAGATCGCGAGCTACACGTTCGCCGAGTACGCCGTCTACACCGACGGCTCCACCGTCGCGACGGGTGCCCGCGACTCGGGCATCGTCGAGACCCGCTACCTTAGGTACAACACGATCTTCAGCCCGCTCTAGCGCGCCGATCGGGTGGTGGGTCCGCCGGGCCCACCACCCGACTCACCAGGAGGGAGAAGCATGCAGCCACCCCACCGTCGGTCCGTCCACGCCCGCCCCCGGGTCCGTCGCCTCACCGCCGGCCTCACGGGCGCCCTGGCCGTCGCCCTGGCGGCCCTCTCGCCTCACGCGGCCGCCTCCGGGTGGGACGCGGGCGACGTCCCCGTCGTGGCGCTCCACTATCAGGACCTCGCGCCCGGCGCGGCCGGCAACATCGTGATCGCCATCGCCAACCCGGGTGAGCCGGACCTGACCGACTTCGCCGCCGCCTCGTCGGACCCGTGCCTGGAGGTGGGCACGCCCTACAACACCGCCTCGGAGGTCTGGCGCGTCCCGGCCGTCGCCACGAGCACCGCGCCGTGCCGCGCCACCGTGATCGTCACGGCCTCCGGCCCCGACACCGCTTGGCGCGGCGCCGCCCTGGTGGCCGTCGCGCGGGTGCAGGACGCCGCGCCCCTCGACGGGGCGACGGGCGTGAACGTCAGCTACTCCTCCAGCACCGACCGCGTCGCCGTCGACGGCTCAGCGCCCACCGCCTTGAGGCGGGAGGACCTCATCGTCGAGAACACGTCGGCAACGCCTATCACGCTCCTGTCGCTCAGCGCCGACGCCGCCCTCGCCGACCTGGTGGGCGGCACCCACGAACGGCGAGCCGACGGCGCCGCCGCGCCAGTCGCGCGGCCCTACCTGCCGCCGGCCACCGAGCTCGGCGTCATCGCGCCAGGCACCACCAGGACGTTCGGCGTGACGGTCGACGAACCGGGCCGCCTGGCGCCGGGCAGGACCGCAGTGACGCTCGGACTGCTGCCCCTCCTCAGGATCGGGGACGCCACCTACTACTTCGAGGGGGTAGTGGTGACCCTCTTCTCGAGCGAGCCGGCCCCATGACCCCCACGACGGGCGCTCCACGCACGGACCACCGCGCCCTCACCGCCTCCGCGCCGCGGCCCCAGCTCCCACGGCTCCACCCCCCACGGCTCCACCTCCCACGGCCCCTCCTCCCACGGCCAGGCCTCCCACGTTCCGGCTCGGCGCTCCTCGCCGTGCTCGCGCTCCTGCTCGTGCCCGTGGCCGCCGCCAACCCCTTGGCGGAACTGCTTACGCGCTTCGACGCGGCGTACGAACCACCGGACCACCTGGTGGCCGAGGCGGCCGACCTCGCGGCCGTCGGAGCGGTGCAGGCCGGCGCGCTCGCGCCGGGCGTGGCCTTCGACGAACGCCTCGCGTGGTCCGGCTATGGCGCCCTCGAGCTGAGCCTGGGGCTGGACGCCGACATCCCGCTCTACTCCGCCAGGGCCGCACCGCGCGCCGAGCTCCAGCGGCACAGGCAAGAGGCGCTCGAGCAGCGCGCCGCCGCCGTGCGCGCGACCGCCCGCGCGCAGTTCGCGTCGGACGTCGTCTCCCTCGCCTTGGCCTCGGAGCTGGCCACGGCCGCCGGCGCCGCCCTCCGCAGGTTCAGGTCGGAGGTGTGGTCGCCACCAGACGACCTCGAGGCCGCCGCCCGACTGCCACCGCGCGAACGCGAACTCCTGTCGCTACACGCCGACGTGGCCGCGCTGGAGGCGTTCGCGCTGGATCACGCCCGGCAGCTGCGAGGCTCGGTGAACCGCGCCTTGGTCGACACAGACCCGCCCCTCATCCCCACGTTCGCCGAGGTCTTCGTGGCGTTCGACCGGACGGCGCCCAGCCTCGAGGCCTGCCTGGCCACCGCACCCGAGGCGCAGGCCGCACGCATGCGCCACCGGCAACGGCTCCTCGCGTTCGAGGCGGACGCCGCCGTGGACCTGGAGGTCGGGCTCTTCGCCCACGTCGGCTACCAGGTCGCGTGGCCGGCGCCCGGCGCCCCGCCCGCGGCGGGCGGCGGACGGGGCGGCCAGACGGCCGCCAGGCTGGGGGTGACGGCCAACCTCGCGTTGCCCGACGGGTGGCCGCTCTCGGGCGCCGCCGGCGTGACCACCGACCTCGCGGGCGCCGAGCAGACGCTCCGCCTCACCTGGCCGCCGGTCAGGCGAGTCCGCGGTCCACAAGACATCGCCGGCGTCACGGCGGAAGCCGACGCCGCGCTGGCAGCGCAGCTCGAGCAGGTCGTGAGCGAGGTATCGCGCCTGCTCCGCACGCACCGCGACGCGCTAGCGGCGCTCCGGGACGCCGAGCTCCGCCTCCTCTGGCTGGCCGCCGACACCGACCCGGAGTCTTTCGCCACCGACCATGGCACGCCGTGGGAGCTCGCGGAGCGACCCTTCGAAGACCCCGTCCGCGAGCTGCACGCGGTGATGCTCCGCGCCGACGTGGCTTTCGCCAGGTTGACGCTACTCACCAACCTCTTCGACCTACAGGTCGCCTGCGGCAGCGGCGAGCTGGGTGACCGGCGCGAGACGGCGCAAGCACGGTGAGGACACCCCGCCCAGGGAGACGAGGCGCCATCGCCGCGCTGGCGACGCTCCTCACGCTGAGCGCAGCCCTCGCCGCCTCCCTGCTGGCGGAGCGCTGGGTGGGCGCCGCCACGCTGCCCCGCTGGCTGCCCGCCGCCCCCTACGGGGTGAGCCGGGCCCTGCACGCCCTGCCGTTCACCCACGCGGGCGCGTGGGAACGCCTCCGCGAGCACCTGGTCGTTGTAGCGCGACAGCCGTCCACCCTGCCTGACCCCTCCCTCGGGCACCACCCCAGCCAGGTCGTCCTGAGCGGCGGCAGCTACCTCGGTTGGACGGACGGTGCCACCGGCAACCTGACGCTCTACGGTCACGCCTGCCGCCCCGCCGATCCGCCGGCCGGCATGCTCCTGACGGTCGCCGGGCGCGAGGTGCCGGTTCCCGCCGACGCCATCCACACCAGCGACCTCGACGTCGGCACGTACTTCCCCGTGCCCGTCACGCGCGTCGAGGCCGCTCTTCCCGCGGGCGAGTACGCGCCCGTCGCGACGGTGCGCTGCCGCTCCGGCGCCGAGTCGCGGCACCAACTCGGCGCGCTGCGCATCGTCGAACTTGCCCCCAACCGCGCCGGCCTCCTCGTCGACGTCTGGGCGGCGCCACTGACCGGCATCTACGCCTACGTGCTCCTCATGAACCCCGGCCCCGAGGCCGTGACCGTCACGCGCGTGGATTACGCCCCCACGGCGGCCGCGACCGGAGAGGTGCTGGCGTACGCCCCGCCCGAGGGCGTGGTGGCGCGCCTCGAGCACGTCGTCGCCGACAGGGACGTCCTGGAGCGTCTATCCGCCGACCCCCACGCCGCCGACCTGCCGGCGACCTGGCCCTCGGCCGCGGCCGCGGACCTCGCGTTGCGCCTGCCCGCCGGCGGGACGGCCATCGTCGTGATCCACTCCGGCTCGTTCCACGCCACGCGGCCGCGCCTGCCGACGCTCTTCCACCCCGTCGTCGGTTACGAACTCGACGACGGCACACGAGGCGCCGTCACGTCGACCAGGCGGACGGCGGCGGGCTGGACGGCTCGCTAGCGCCCGCCCTCCCAAGGCGCACGGCGGGAGTCGGCGCGGCGCGCCGGGCACTCATGTGCTAGACTCTTCATTTGCCGCGCGTTTGTCCGGTTCAGACCGGACGGGCGCGGTGGCGAGCCGATGCTGGGGAGGGCTGCGCGGGCCGAGGTTCGGCCCGGCGCGTCGTGCCGCACCGACCGGGACACCCGTTCGGGTCGGCGCTGCAGCGTCCCGACGGGACCGGAGCCACCAGCCTGGAGGGAGGTGCTACATGTCGAGCACCGTCAAGTACGATCTCAACGTCATCCTCGACCCGAGCCTGACCGAACAGCAGGTCCAGTCGGAGAAGGACGCCGTCGCGCTGCAGGTCGAGCGCGCGGGAGGAGAGATCCTCGCTGTCGACGAATGGGGCATGCGCCGTCTGGCCTACCCGATCCGCAAGGGCAACGAGGGCTACTACCTCATCTACCGCCTACACCTGAGCGGCGAAACCCCCAAGACGATCGAGGCCGCGTTGCGCCAACGCGATAACGTCATGCGAGTCCTGGTCGTCCGGGAACGCCCGGAGTGGAAGACGAAGAAGGAGCCCAAGGCCGAAGGCAAGGCGGAGGCCGCCGCCTAAGGCCAAGAACTTCTGACGAGCAGTTGGGGAGTCACCTGATGGCACGTGGTCTGAACAACGTTTACCTGGTCGGCACGCTGGTCCAGAAGCCGGAGCTGCGCTACACCCCCGGTGGGTTGGCCATCCTGGAGATGAACCTGGCGGGCAACGACAACGTCATCGGTGACGACGACCGTCCTCGCGAACTGGCCTGGTACCACCGCGTCACGCTCTTCGGAGCGCAGGCGGAGATGATGGCCGATCAGTTGGAGGAAGGCACGGCCGTGTTCGTCGAGGGGCGCCTCAACTACCGCACCTGGGAGGCCCAGGACGGTCAGAAGCGCTCGGCCCTCGACGTGAACGCGCAGCGCGTCGACGTGATCACCATGGGAGTCCGCTCGGGGGAGGCCACCGTCGTGGACGCGCGCGGCCAACACCGCCTCAAGGACGCCCTCAACCAGGTGCTCATCGTCGGCAACCTCACGCGAGACGCCGAGATGCGCTCCACCCCCTCGGGCGCGTCGGTCACGCGCTTCGGCGTCGCGGTCAACGAGCGCTTCCGGGGCAAGGGCGGCGACGACCAGGAACGCACCCACTTCGTGGACGTCACGGTGTGGCGCGACCTGGCGGAAGGCTGCGAGTCGCTCCGCAAGGGCGATGGCGTGTTCGTCATCGGCCGGCTCGTCAACGATTCTTGGACCGACAAGGAAGGCAACCGTCGGTTCACGACGCGGCTGGAAGGCCAGCGCGTCGAGTTCATCACTCGCGGTCCCGGCAGCGGTGGAGCCGGCACCCGTACGGAGCGCAGCGTCGCTACCGGCGCCCAGGCGAGATCGTCGAAGCTCGACATCGACGAGGAGTTTCCACCAGAAGAGGACCTACCCTTCTAGATGGCTAGAGAAGCAAGAGACAAGGGCGGCGACCGTCGGCGCCGCGGGGGCGGCAGGCGTGGCCGCAGGCCACGCGTGTGCCCGTTCTGCGCCGGTGAGTACGAGATCATGGATTATCACGACGGCAGGGTGCTGAGGCGCTTCATCTCCGACACCGCCAAGATCCTGCCGCGTCGCCGCACCGGAGTATGCGCCAGGCATCAGCGTCGGCTCGCCACCACGATCAAGCGCGCGCGCATGCTCGCCATCATCCCGATCACCGAGAAGCTGGTACGCAAGTGAACGTCATCCTCCTCGAGCCCGTCGAGAAGCTGGGCGAGGCTGGTGACATCGTCCGCGTCAAGGACGGCTACGCTCGCAACTTCCTCGTCCCGCGGGGGCTGGCGCTGCCGGCCACCAGGTCGAACCAGGCCGAGCTGCAGGCGCGCCTCGCGCAGCGGGCGCGGCAGCTCGCCGAGCGGAAGTCCGACGCCGAGCGCCTCGCCGAGATGCTCGGTGACGCGCACATCGAGATCCGCGTGAAGGCCGGCGAGGGGCGCATCTACGGCTCGGTCGGCAACCGCGACATCGCCGACGCCCTCAAGGCCGCCTACGACGTGGAGATCGACCGCCGCAAGGTGCTCCTGGCGGAACCCATCAAGGTCACCGGCGAGTACGCCGTGCCGTACCGCCCCCACCCGGAGGTCACCATCGACCTGAAGGTCCTGGTCGTCTCCGAGTCGGAGGCCTGAAGGCCAGCCCGGTGGCGCGGCTTCAGCCGCCCCACCAGCAGCGCGGCCGCGATCGGATGTTCCCGATCGCGGCCGCGCTCTCGTTGGGATCGCGGCCCGGCCAGCTGGCCGGGCCGCTGCGCTTCAGCGGAAGCGCT
>JACFNR010000038.1:0-1442 GCA_019454765.1 Trueperaceae bacterium
TGGCTAACCCCCGCTCTTCTCGTGTTGGCGCTGGCGGCGTGCGCCGCACCGAAACCCGTGCCGACACCGCAGGTCGCTTTCACCTCGCCCTCGGAGGGGGCTGTCGTCCACGGCCCCCGCACCGTCACGGTGCAGGTCGCCCTCGTCGACGCCCTCCCCACGGCGACCATAGACGTCACGACCGACGCGCGCAGCCATAGCAGCAACCGCACCGGCGACACGCTCGAGGTCGAACTGGAGCTGAAGGACCACCTGAACAGCCTGACGGTGACGGTCGCCAACCCCGGCCAGCCCGTGCCGGGCACGGCCACCCTCCACCTCGACTACCCGTTCCTGACCCTGAGCGACCAGCAGGCCGCGAGCGTCGTGATCGGCCAGCCGGACTTCGTGACCGACACCGAGGCCGATCCGACCAAGACGATCTGGAACCCCTACGTCAGGCCGCTCGTCATGGACGGCGTCTTGTACCTCTCCGACTACAGCCAGGGTCGGGTCATGGGTTACGACACCGTGCCGACCGCCAACGGCGCGGCCGCGGACTTCGTGCTCGGCAAGAGCGACTTCCTCGACACGGACTCCACACCCGGCCCAGCGAAGATGGACGGCCCGCAGACGCTCGCGACGGACGGTCGGCGCCTGTACGTGATCGATTACTCGTGGAACCGCATCCTCCGGTACGACACCCAGCCCACCACCGACGGGGCAAGCGCCGATCACGTGATCGGGCAACCCGACTTCACCACCACGGCCTCCGCCACGTCCTCCACGAGGCTCAACCATCCCGAGAGCATGTTCATCGCCGCGGGCAAGCTCATCGTCGCGGACTCGGGCAACAACCGGGTGCTCATCTGGTCCGAGGTCCCTAACGCCATCGACGTGCCGGCCGACATCGTGCTCGGACAGCCCGACATGGTCTCGGGGGACGCGAACCGTGGCGGTCCCGTGGGCGCCGCCACGCTTTACGACCCGACGGACGTCTGGAGCGACGGGCAGCGCCTGGTCGTGACCGACGGGGGCAACAACCGCGTGCTCATCTGGAACACCTTCCCGACTGTGGACGGAGCCCCGGCCGACGTGGTGCTGGGCCAGCCCGACATGACGAGTGACTCGCCCGGCCTCGCCGATGACCGTCTCGACTACCCCTACAGCCTCCACAGCAACGGCAACCAGCTCTTCGTGGCCGACTCCGACAACAACCGCGTGCTCGTGTGGGACTCGTTCCCCACCGCCACCGGTCAGAAGCCCGACCGGGTGCTGGGTCAACCCGACTTCACCACGGGCGCGTACGGACTGAGCGCGACCGGCATGGGCTACCCGACCGGCGTGTACGTGGACGGCAACCGCCTGTTCGTTGCCGACAACGACAACCTTCGCTACCTGATCTTCGTCGGCGCGGAGGAGTGACGGTCGGGCCGCCGCGTGGCGGCCCGGTCACGACCCCC
>JACFNR010000038.1:1542-29198 GCA_019454765.1 Trueperaceae bacterium
TCGGCGCGGAGGAGTGACGGTCGGGCCGCCGCGTGGCGGCCCGGTCACGACCCCCGGCCACGACCCCCGGCCACGACCCCCGGCCACGAGTCGCGCGGCGCGGTCCGCAGCACCGGACCGCGCCGCGCGTTTCACCCGCCGGCCGGAGCCCTCAGGCGCCCTGCGCGGTCTTCAGCCGCTCCTCGGCCATGAGCACCGCGGCGGCGTCGGCCGAGATGCCGCGCTCGTCCGCGAGACGCAGCGCGGCCGCCACCTTCTCGCCAATACCGGCCACGCGGGCGTAGGCCCGCTCCCTGTCGTAACCGCCCGGCTCGAGCTCGGCCGCCACGTTGATGACGCCGCCACCGTTGATGATGAAGTCGGGCGCGTAGACGATGCCGCGCTCCCTGAGGGCGTCGGCGTGGCGCGGTTCGGCCAACTGGTTGTTGGCCGAGCCCGCGATGACGCGAGCCTTGAGGCGCGGCAGGGTGGCGTCGTTCACGACGGCGCCTAGGGCGCAGGGGGCGAACACGTCGCAATCCACGCCGTAGATCTCGTCGCTCCCGACGGCCGTCGCCCCGAAGTCCGCGACCGCCTTGTCGAGGCGCGCCTGGGCGATGTCGGTCACGACGAGCTTGGCGCCGGCCTCGTGCAGGCGCTCGCAGAGGCTCATGCCCACGGCGCCGAGGCCCTGCACGGCTACCCGCTTGCCCGTCAGGTCGTCGCTCCCGAAGGCGTGCCTCAGCGCGGCCCGCATGCCGCTGTAGACGCCGAAGGCCGTGGCCGGCGAGGGGTCGCCGCTCGTGGCGGGCAGGCCGGCCACGTGCTTCGTGACGCGGCTAACGGCCACCATGTCATCGGGTTCGGTGCCCACGTCTTCCGCGGTGATGTAGCGCCCACCCAGGCGCTCCACCGCGCGACCGAACGCCTCGAACAGCGCGGGCGTCTTCTGGGTGCGCGAGTCGGCGATGATGACGGCCTTGCCGCCGCCCAACGCCAGCCCCATGGCGGCGTTCTTGTAGGTCATGCCCTTGCTGAGCCGCAGCACGTCGTAGAGCGCCGCCTCCTCGCTCTCGTACGGCCAGACGCGACAACCGCCCAGCGCCGGACCAAGGCGCGTGCTGTGGATGGCGACGATGGCCCTGAGGCCGGTCGCCTCGTCGAAGAAGTAGGTCACCTGCTCGTGACCGGCGGCCCGCATCTCCTCGAGGGTGTTCATCTTGTGGCTACTCCCTTGGGGGTCGCCCTGGGGCGACCGTCGTTGGTGATGTCCCTAGGGTAAGCCGAGGGCGCGGGGCGGGGGTCGCTCAGGCGGGGGCCGCTCAGGCGAGCGTGTCCGGCCCGCCGTCGGCCCGTGCGTGCTGCGGTGGTGAGGCTGTCAGCCACGCAGGAGACCAGAAGGGTCTTGCAACCGGTGGACCGAGGAACCCTGATAACCAGGCTCGCGAGCGAACTCGCCGGCGAAAGCGACGTCGTGGCCGCTTACCTGTTCAGCTCCACCGCTCGTGGACAAGCGCAGGGTGTTGGTAGCGACGTGGACGTCGGCGTGCTGTTCACCGACACGCCTCCCACGGTGGAACGCCTGTTCCGCCGCGTCGAGATCGCGAGGCTACTCGAAGCCGCGTTGGAGGTAGCCGTCGACGTGGTCGACCTCCGCGCCGCGCCCCCCACCTCAACCATCAGGTAATGACCGACGGCGTCCTACTCAAGGGGGGACGTCGCCCGCTCGCATCGCGTTCGAGCAGGGAGTGAGGCGCGACTACTTCGACCTGCTCCCCTACCGCCGCCGTCACGACGAGCAGAGCGTGCGCAGGCTCAGGGAAGGAGGGGGCCGTCGTGGTGCAGGAAGCACTCGTCCGGGAACGCTTGAAGCTGCTCGCGAGCTACATAGACGACTTGCAGGGCGTGCGCGAGACTAGCGAGGCGGAGTACGCCGGCAACATCGTGCTGCAGCGCTTCGTGGAGCGCACCCTGCATCTCGCCATCGAGGCCTGCCACTACGTCGGCTTTCACGTGATCTCCAGCGAGGGCTACCGCGAACCTCGTTTCGCCCGGGAAGTCGTCGACGTGCTGGCCGACAACGGCTGGATAGGTCGGGACTCCAGGGAACGGCTTCAGGGGATGGCGGGGTTCAGGAACCTCCTCGTGCACGACTACGCGACGATAGAGCCCCGGTTGGTGCTCGAGGTGCTGAGGACCAGGCTCGAGGACCTGAGCGCGTTCGGTGCGGAGGTACCCCACAGGCTCGACGCCGCCGCCGCGCCCTGAGCCCGCCCCTGGCGCACCCGCCCCGTGCCCCCGTCGACCCCGCGCTGCCTCGCGGGGCCTAGACTGCTGTTGGGCTCACCGGCAGCGCGCGGGAGCCTCGTCAAGGAGATCGCCTGATGCGTCAGCCACTCAACCGTTCCCGTGCGGCCCGCTTCCGCGCAGGCCTCGTCGGCCTCGCGCTCCTCGGGTTGCTCCTGCCGGGTCGCGCCGCGGCGCAGGGCGAGGTGCGCGTCTACGCGGTCATCAACGACGACGACACCCGCCTCCTCGCCGACATGTTCACGGCCGAGACGGGCATCAAGGTCAGTTACCTGCGCGCCTCCACGGGTGAGCTCGTGAGCCGCGTCATCGCCGAGGCCGGCGCGCCGCAGGCCGACGTCCTGCTGGGCGGTCCCAGCGCTCAGCACATCGCCATCGCCGAGACGGGCGCCCTGGCCGTCTACCGACCCGCGGCCGCGGCCGCGCTGCCGGCGTACGCGGTGAGCCCCGAGGGGTACTGGACCGGCTTCTACCTCACGGCGCTCGGCATCGGCGTGAACGTCGACCGCTTCCACGAGCTCTTCCCGGGCCACGCGCTGCCGGCCACCTGGGACGACCTGCTCGACCCGGCGTTCAAGGGGGAGATCGTCATGACCGACCCCGTCTCCTCCTCCACCGCCTACCTGTTCGTGCAGGCGCAGCTCCAGCGGCTGGGTTGGGACGCCGGTTGGGCGTACCTCGAGAAGCTCGCCCCGCTCGTCGGGCAGTTCCCCGCCTCGGGCGGGGCGCCGCCGCAGCTCGTCGGCACCGGCGAGTACGCCATCGGCGTGGCGTACGTGCACGCGCTCGTGCGTTACCGCCACGAGGGGTTCCCCATCACCACCATCGTGCCGCCGGCCACCGCCGGCGAGGTGGGCGCCGTGTCGATCGTCGCCGGCGGACCCAACCCCGACAACGCGCGGCGCTTCGTTGACTTCGTGCTCTCCGCCAAGGCCGAGGAGGCGTTCGCGGCGCAGTCGTTCACCACGCCCCTCAACCCCGACGCCGCCGTTCCCGAGGGCGCCACGGCGTCGTTCCACTACGACTTCATCGACTACGACGCCGAGCTGGCGGGCGAGCAGCGCGACGAGGTGCTGCTGCGCTGGCAACAGGTGGTCGATTGACGGCCGGCCTGCGCTCGTTCGGCCGGCTGTGGCGTTACGACCGGGGGTTGCTGCTCGCCTACGGGCTGGCTTCGCTCTTCCTGCTGGCGTTCGTGGTGGCGCCGCTCGTGCGGGTGGCCCTCGAACCGACGCTGGCCGACTGGCGCCAGGTGCTCACGACGCCGCGCTGGCAGCGCGCGGCCCTCAACACGCTGATCACGCTCGTGCTCTCGACGGCGTCGTCGCTGGCGCTCGGCACGGCCTACGCCTACGCCGTCACCCGCGCCCGCGTGCCCGGCGCACGCCTCTTCGCCCTGGTGCCCTTGTTCCTGCTCATCACCCCGCCGTTCGTGGCGGGGCTGTCGTTCATCCTCCTGCTCGGCCGGCGCGGCCTCCTCACCTACCAGCTGCTCGGCCTCGAGACGAGCATCTACGGGCTCCACGGCCTGTGGTTGGCGCAGACGCTCTCGTTCTTCCCCGTCGCCTACCTTGTGCTGCGCGGAGCCTTCACGGCCGTTGACCCGACGCTCGAGCAGGCGGCGCGCGGCCTGGGCGCCGGTCGGCGCGCGGTGCTGCGAACGGTGACCCTGCCGCTCGTCACGCCGGCCCTGCTGGCGGCGGCGCTGTTCATCTCCATCGGCGTGCTGGGCGACTTCGGTAACCCCATGCTGGTCGGCGGCCGCTTCCAGGTGCTCGCCACGGCCGTCTACACGCAGCTCACCGGCTGGGCCAGCTTCGGCACCAGCGCCGCGCTCGGGCTCCTGCTCCTCGTGCCCGCCGTGGTGCTGTTCGGCGCGCAGCAGTGGGTCCAGGCCAGGACGCGCCAGCGTTACGCCACCGTGGGAGGTCGCAGCTCCTCGCTGCCGCCCGTGGCGGTGGCACCGGCGCTGCGCTGGGCGCTCTTCGCGCTCTGCCTGGCCGTGACGCTGTTCGTGGGCGCCAGCC
Source organism: Trueperaceae bacterium (assembly GCA_019454765.1). NCBI lineage: Bacteria > Thermotogati > Deinococcota > Deinococci > Trueperales > Trueperaceae > Trueperaceae bacterium. The sequence goes on from JACFNR010000038.1 coordinate 5,856, forward strand.
AGGCCGTGGTGCTGCTCGGCGCCCTCACCAACCTCTGGGGCGTCGACTTCGGCCTGACCCTCGAGCACGTCCGCTACGTGCTAGGTCACGCGGCGGGCCTCGGCAACAGCCTGGCGTTCGCGGCGACCGCCGCCGTGGTCTGCACGGCGGTGTCGATGTTGGCCGCCTACCTGGTGCAGCGCGCCGGGGTGCCGTTCAGGCGCGGTCTCGACCTCGCGACCCTCCTGCCGGCGGCGGTACCCGGCACCCTCATGGGGGTCGCGTTCGTGCTCGCCTTCAACCAGCCGCCCGTCAAGCTGACGGGCACGGCCGTGATCATCGTCATCGGCATGGCCGTCTCCTACCTCCCCGTCGGTTACCGCATCTGCGCCGCTGCCATCGACCAGTTGCGCCCCAGCCTCGACGAGAGCGCCGCCAACCTCGGCGCTTCCAAGCTGCGCACCCTCCTCACGATCGTCGCGCCGCTCTCGCGCCAGGCGCTCCTCGCCACCTTCGTGTTCTGCTTCGTGCAGTCGGTGGGGACGCTAAGCACCGTCATCTTCCTCGTGTCGTTCGACACGCCCCTGGCGTCGGTGAGCATCCTCAACCTGGCCGACCAGGGTCGGTGGGGGCGCGCCGCCGCGCTGGCCGCCGCCCTCATACTGGTCACCATGGCGTCGCTCGCCCTCCTCTGGTCGCTCGCCGGTCGCTCGCTTAGGGCGCAGGAGTTCAGCCGTGCCGGGGGCTGACGCGCCGCCGCACCTCGAGCTGGCGGGGCTCGCCAAGTCGTTCGGGAAGACCGCCGCGGTCGTCGACTTCTCGCTCAGCGTCCCGCGCGGCAGCTTCACCACCCTCCTGGGCCCGAGCGGTTGCGGCAAGACGACGGTCCTGCGCATGGTGGGCGGCTTCGTGGAAGCGGACGCCGGCAGCGTGCGCCTTGGCGGCGTCGACCAGGTCGGGCGACCGCCCAACCTGCGCGGCGTGGGCATGGTGTTCCAGGACTACGCCCTCTTCCCCCACATGAGCGTGCGCGCCAACGTCGAGTACGGCCTGCGCATGCACCGCTTCGAACGGGGCGAGCGGGAGCGGCGCGTGGCGCGCGCCCTCGCGCTCCTCGACCTCGCCGGCCTGGCGGCCCGCTACCCGCACGAGCTGTCGGGCGGGCAGCAGCAGCGCGTCGCGCTCGGGCGGGCGTTGGTACTCGAGCCGGAGGTGCTGCTCATGGACGAGCCGCTCTCGAACTTGGACGCCAAGCTGCGGGTGCGGCTGCGCGCCGAGCTGAAGGCGTTGCAGCGCCAACTGGGCATCACCACCCTCTACGTCACCCACGACCAGGAGGAGGCGTTGTCGCTCTCCGACCGGGTGGTGGTGATGGATCACGGCCGCGTGCAGCAGGTCGGCGCGCCCGAGACCATCTACCGGCGACCCCTCAACCGCTTCGTGGCGGAGTTCGTTGGGCACGCCAACCTGCTTGACGTGCGCGTGACCGCCGCGCGCGCGGGCGCTCACATGGAGGCGACGGCGGCGGGTCGCGCCGTGAGCGTGCGGCTGCCCGACGAGCGGCGCCCTGCGCCTGGCGCCGCCGGGCTGGCCATGGTGAGGCCCGAGCACGTGCGCCTAGGGGGCGCGGGCGCCGCAGTCGGCGGCGACGCGCCGGGCGCCTGGTGGGCGCCGGCGGAGGTGGTGGCGCGCGGCTTCTTCGGCTCCTTCGAGCGCTACTGGCTGCGGGTGGAGGGCGCGCGGGAGCCGTGGTTGGTCGACCTGCCGCTGGGCGCGGGCGACGCCGCTCCCCCGGCCTGGGAGGCGGGCGACGCGGTGACGGTGACGCTGGCGCGGGGCGCTGCCTGCTGGGTGTGGTGAGGCGGAGGCGCGCCTAGCCGACGAGCCGCAAGGTGCGCCGCGCCAACAGGTAGGCCGGCACCACCCCCAGCAGGATGAGCGCCGTGCCGTAGGGCGCGGCGGCGGTGAAGTCGAGCACCTCGCCGTTCGTGGTGGCCCAGAGCGCGGTCGACAGAGTGCTCATGCCGGTGGGCACGAGGAGCAGCGTGGTGGTGAGCTCCTTGGCCGAGTCGAGCAGCACGAGCAGCGCGCCCGTTGCCACGCCCGGCATCGCCAGCGGCAGCGTGACGCGGGCGAGCGTCCGGAGGCGTCCGTAGCCGAGCGAGTGCGCCGCCTCGTCGAGGTGCCTGCCGGCGGCGCGCAGGCCGACGTGCTGCGAGGCGACGGCGAGCGGCAGGAAGAGGATGACGTAGGCCGCCACGAGCATCGCCGGCGTCTGGTAGAGGGGCCGGAACCACCGGACGCCTATGTAGACGAGCGCCAGGGCGAGGATTATGCCGGGCAGCGAGTGGGCCAGCCACACCGAGCGCTCCACCAGGCTCGCCAGGCGCCCGGGGTGGCGGGCGTGCAGCCAGCTGACCGGGAGCGCCGCCAGCGTGGCCACGAGCCCGGCCAGGAGCGCGAACGCCAGGGTGGCGAGCGCGGCCGGACCGAGCCGCGCCCAGTCGATGGCCGTCGCCGCGCCGGCAACCCGCCCCCCACCGAGCGCGTCGATGAGGCCGACGGCGGCGACGTAGAGCGGCACGCCGAGCGCCGGCGCGGCGACGGCGACGCACGCCACCGTCCAGGCGGCGCGGGCGCGGCCGAGCGGGATGCGCGCCGAGTCCCTCACGACCCCGCGCCCCACCCGCGGCGGCGTTGCCCTGCCGCGGGCGAGCCGCTCCAGGAGCAGTAGGAGCGCCGCCACCCCCACGAGCACCACGGCGAGGGCCCGGCCCGACTCGGGCGAGCCGAGGACCTGCACGCGCTGCATGACGGCCGTGGTCAGGGTCGGGTAGCTCAGCATCTCGAGGGCGCCGAACTCTGCCAGCACGTGCAGCAAGACGATGAGCATGCCGGCGGAGACGGCCACCCGCAGCTGCGGCAGGGTCACCGTCCACCAGGTGCGCCAGGCCGACAGCCCGAGGGAGCGGGCGACCTCCTCGTGCGCGGCGTCGAGCCCCTTGAGGGCGGCGACCGCCGGCAGGAACACGTAAGGGAACAGGCCAAGCGACAGCACGAGCGTGGCGCCGCCCAGCCCGAAGATGGCGGTGGACTTGGGCAGGTACCTGAAGCTGGCCGCTACCCAGGTGTAGGCGCTGACGTAACCGGGCACGGCGAGGGGCATGGTGAAGAGCACGACCCAGAGCCGCGGGAGCGGCAGGTCGGTGCGGGTGACGAGGACGGCGAGACCGACGCCGAGCACCAGCGTGACGGCCCCGACGGTCAGGAGCAGGACGGCCGTGCGGGCGAGGAGCTCGGGCGTCGCGGGGGTGCTCAGCGCCTTCGCCAGCAGCGGCAGGCTGAAACCCTCGCGCAGCACGAGGTAGGCGGCCGGCGCCAGCGACGCGGCGGCCACCGCCAGGGCGGCCATCACGACGAGCGGATGCGCCCTCCGGCCGGCTCCGGTCAGGCCGCGGCGGCCGGCGCGCGGGGCCGCCGCGGCTTCGTCGGCCACGGTCGTCAGTAGATGCCGGCCTCGAGGATCAGGTCCATGGCGGCCGACAGGTCGATGAAGACGTCCGGGTCGACCGTGGGGAACGTGAGCTCGGACACCTTGGGGAGGTCGGCGACGCTGTCGACGCCGGGCGCCACCGGGAACTGCGGCGCGGCGACGTAGTCGGCGACCACGCGTTGGCCGCCAGTTGGGGAGCCGAGCCAGGCGAGGAAGCGCTGGCCGGTGGCCTGGTCGTCGCTGGCCTTCAGCACGGCGGCGCCGGAGGGGAGGAGGAGGCCGCCCGCGTCGGGGTGGTCGAAGTAGTAGATCCTGCTCGTGAGCTCGTCGGGCCCGCCGCGGGTGTTGGCGAGGATCCACCAGTAGTAGTGGTTGCTCAGGCCGAAGGGGTGCTGGCCGGCCTCGACGGTGTCGCGGACCTTGCCGTTCTTGCCCTCGTTGACGCCGTTGGCCTTGATGCCCTTGAGCCACTCGAGGGTGGCGTCCGGCCCGATGTCGCTTATCAGGTAGCTGACGGTGGAGGCGAACGCACCCGACGGGGCGTAGGCGAACCTGCCCTTCCACTCGGGCCGCGCCAGGTCGAGGATGCTGTGGGGAAGCTCGGTCACGTCTATGAGGGTCGGGTTGTAGAAGATGACGCGGGAGCGGGCCGCGTAGGGCAGCCAGTTGCCGCTGCCGGGCACGAGGCGCTGGTCCACCTGGGCGAGGGTCGCCGCGTCGACCGGCGCCAGCAGGCCCCTGCCGTCCAGCATGGCGACGGGTCCCGGCTCCTCGCTGATGACCACGTCGGCGGGGGTGCCCGCGCCCTCCTCGATGAGCTGGTTGGCTATCTCGGCGTCCTTGCCGACGCGCAAGGTGACGGCGATGCCGGTCTCGGCGGTGAAGGCATCCGCGAGGCTCTGCGCCAGCGCCTCGTGTTGGCCGCTATAGATGGTGAGGGGGCCTTCGGCGAACGCGGGGCCGAGCGCGAGGCAGGTCAGCGCGACCGCGGCCGCGGCCCTGACGGCGCGGCGGACGGCCAGCGGCGGCTGGTTCAGGTTGAACATGGGGATCCCTTCCCGGGGGGCTGGGCGTTGCCGGCTCCGGCTCACCCGTTCGCGCACCGTCTTACCCTATCCCGAGTGAATCGGTCAAGATTGCGGCGGCGGTTCACGTTGCCGCCCGCCACGCCCGCCGCAGCGCCGGCTCGATCAGGAGGGCACGACGAACACGGGGTCGGCCACCCGCAGGCCGACGGTCTCGCCCTGGGCCGGGAGACTCGTCAGCTCGCTAGTGCGCACGCGCACGAGGGGACCGTCGCCGCGGGCGCCAAGCCGAAGGGTCGTCATGGCGTTGTGACCGAAGTACTCGGTGGCCACGACCACCGCCGGCACGCCGCTACCGCCCATGCGGAGGCTCTCGGGGCGGATCACCACGTGGCACGCCCCGCCCGCCACGAAGGCGGCGGGCGGGCCCGCGGGCTCGAAGGTCCCGTCCGGGGCGCCGGCCGCGGCCGCCCCGAGCGCGTCCGCCGCGCCCGCCCGCGGCGCCGCCGAATGCTGCCCCATCAGCCGCCCCAAGACGCAATCCACGCACGCCTCGTGCTGACTGCAGAAGACGACGGTGCCCTCGAGCACGACGGCGTCGCCAACGAAGCGCGCCGTGGCCGCGTCGACGGGGCTCCGGTAGACCTCCTGCGGCGCTCCCACCTGCACGACCTCGCCGTCGCGCATGACCACGACCTCGTCGGCCAGCGACAACGCCTCCTCCTGGTCGTGCGTGACGAGCACGGCCGTCACGCCCAGGCCGCGCAGCAGGCCCCTGACCTCAATGCCGAGCTCGGCGCGCAGGGCGGCGTCGATGGCGGAGAACGGCTCGTCGAGCAGGATGACGCCGGGGTTGGGGGCGAGCGCGCGGGCGAGCGCCACCCGCTGCTGCTGGCCGCCCGAGAGCTGATCGACGCGGCGGCGCTGGAAGCCCTCGAGGCCCACGAGGCGCAAGAGCTCCTCGACGCGCTCGGCGCGCGCCCGGCCGGCGCTTCGCGACAGCCGCTGGCGCGTGGTCCGGGCGAGCCCGAAGGCGACGTTGTCGGCCACGTCGAGGTGGGGGAACAGGGCACCGTCTTGCGGCACGATGCCGATGCCGCGGAGCTCCGGGCGCACGAACACGCCCGGCCCGACCAGTTCGCGGCCGGAGAGCGTCACCCGGCCGCGCTCCGGTCGCTCGAACCCGGCCATGACCCTGAGGACGGTCGACTTGCCGCTACCCGAGGGGCCCAGCACCGAGGTGAGGAGGCCGGGCTTGACGGCGAGGCTCACGCCCCGCAGGGCGGTGACCTTCGAGCGACCTACCGGGAAGGTCTTGTCGACGCCCTCCAGCCGCAGCATGCCGCCAGCCTACCTCCTCATGGGGCTCCTCCCCCGAGCGGGACGCTACGCGGCGACCTCGGCCTTCTCGACGAGCTGAACCGAGATGTTGAACTTGATGTCCTCGCCCACCAGGAGGCTGCCCGCCTCGAGCACCTGGTTCCACGTCAGGCCGAAGTGCGTGCGGTTGACCTTACCGGCGACCTCGGCGGCGGCGCGCGGGTTGCCCCACGGGTCGGTGACGAAGCCGGTGAAGTCGGCGTCGAAGCTGATGGGCTTGGTGACGCCGCGGATGGTCAGCATGCCGTCGACCTGGTGACCGTCGCCCTTGGGGGTGATGGCGGCCGACTCGAACACGATGTGGGGGTGGTTGGCGACGTCGAAGAAGTCGGCGCTGCGCAGGTGGTCGTCGCGGCCCTGCGCGCCGGTCGTGACGCTGGCCGCGTCGATCGTGGCCTTGATGTAGGTGGGGACGCCGTTGGCGTCGGCGGTGGCCTCGACGTCGAAGTCGGCGAAGCTGCCCCGCACGGTGGCGAGGCCCATGTGGCGGACGGCGAACTCGATGTTGCTGTGGCTCTTGTCAAGCTTGAGGCTCATGTGATGGCTCCTTCTCGAAGGCAGACCATAGCATCGAGTGCTCCATAATGTCAAGCGCGTTAACAGATGGAGCACCCAGTATGCTAGGATGCCGTCGTGTCCGAGTCGTGCCAGGCTGGGTGCCCAGTCCACAGCTCGATCGAGCTCCTGCAGGAGAAGTGGGTGCTGCACATCGTGCGCGCCCTCCTCGCGGGCCCGCACGGCTTCAACGAGCTCGGCCGCGCCGTGGGCGGCGCCAACACCACCACCCTGGCGAGCCGCCTGGAGCACCTCGAGCGCCTCGGCATCGTCGACAAGACCATCGAGTCGACCATGCCGCCCCGGACACGCTACGAGCTCACGCAGATAGGGCGCGAGCTAGACGACGTCGTCGCCGCCATCGACGCCTGGGCCCGCAAGCACATGCGCCAGTGCAACGAGATCGAGGCCGGCGCGACCATCAGCGCCACCCCAGCGCCGGCGCCACGTGGGTGAGGATCGCCTCGATGGCGTGGGCGCAGTAATCGACCCCCAACTGGTTCGGCACGGTGAGTAGCAGCGTGTCGGCCGCCCTGATCGCCTCGTCGCGCGCCAGCTCCTCGACGAGCACGTCGGGCTCGGCGGCGTAGCTGCGGCCGAAGATCGCCCGCGACGGCCCGTCGATGTAGCCGAGCTGATCCGAGTCCTGCTGGCCCCGCCCGAAGTAGGCGCGGTCGCGGTCGTCGACCAGCGCGAAGATGCTGCGGCTCACCGACACCCGCGGCTCGCGGGCGTGCCCCGCCTCGGCCCACGCCCGCCGGTACACGGCGATCTGCTCCGCCTGCTGTTCGTGGAAAGGCTTGCCCGACTCGTCGAACTTCAGGGTCGAGCTCTGCAGGTTCATCCCCAGCCTCGCCGCCCACGCCGCCGTGCCGTTGGTGGCCGACCCCCACCAGATGCGCTCCCGCAGCCCCTCCGAGTGCGGCTCGAGCCGCAGTAGCCCCGGCGGGTTGGGGAACATGGGGTGCGGGTTCGGCCGCGCGAACCCCTCGCCCCCCAGCAGTTCCAGGAGCGTCTCGGCGCGGCGCCGCGCCATCGCCGCCTCGTCCTCGCCGGCCGCGGGTTCGTACCCGAAGTAGCGCCACCCGTCGACCACCTGCTCCGGCGAGCCGCGGCTGATGCCGAGCTGCAACCGGCCCCCGGCTATCAGGTCGGCGGCGCCGGCGTCCTCGACCATGTAGTAGGGGTTCTCGTAGCGCATGTCGATCACGGCCGTGCCGATCTCGATGCGCGACGTGCGGGCGCCGATGGCCGCCAGCAGGGGGAACGGCGACCCCAACTGCCGCGCGAAGTGGTGCACGCGGAAGTACGCGCCGTCCCCGCCGAGCTGCTCCGTGGCCACGGCCAGGTCGATGGCCTGCAGGAGCGAGTCGGACGCCGTGCGCGTCTGCGAGTAGGGCGAGGGCGTCCAATGCCCGAACGACAGGAAGCCGATCCTCTTCGTCATAGGCCCGAGTCTGGCACGAGCCCCGCCGCCGTTCCGAGCGCCGGGGCACACTCGCCGGCCTGAGGGGCGCCAAGCCGGTCCGCCACCCCGGCTCGGCACGGGGCGAAGGCCTGTAGCGTTCTTCTCACGCGCCTCGGCGACGGCGGTGCGATGCTCGTGCATGCACCTCGCACCGAACGGCTCGATGAGTAGCGAGCTGCACCTCGTGAACCGCCTCACCTGGGGCGCGCGGCCGGGCGACATGGCGCGCGTGCGCGAGCTGGGCGCGGCCGGCTACCTGGAGTGGCAACTCGATCACGAGGCGATCCCCGACCCGCTCGTCGAGCGCTTCCTGGAGGAGCACCCGGTCCTGCTCGAGGACGCGGCCGGCGTGCAGCGCGCCCTCGACGTCGATTACGGCGCGGTGGTCGTCCAGGTCCTGTGGGGCCGCGTGTACCGGGCGGTCTACAGCGAACGGCAGCTGTTCGAGAAGCTGGTCGAGTTCTGGAGCGACCACTTCAACGTGCCGCTGCCGGACCTGGTCGGCCCCAAGGTCGTCGACGACCGCGAGGTGATCAGGCGCCACGCGCTGGGCAGCTTCCGCGACCTGTTGCTGGCGTCGGCGCGCAGCCCCGCCATGCTGCTCTACCTCGACAACTTCAACAGCCGGCGCGACCACCCGAACCAGAACTACGCGCGCGAGCTGCTCGAGCTTCACACCGTCGGCGTCGACGGCGGCTACACCCAGCGCGACGTGGAGGAGGTGGCGCGCTGCTTCACCGGCTGGACCCTGCGGGAGGGCTGGCGCGGCGACATGGTGTTCGACCGCGCCGAGCACGACGAGGGCGAGAAGGTGGTCATGGGTCACCGCATCGCGGCCGGTCGAGGCATCGAGGACGGGCTGGAGGTGCTCGACATCCTGGCCGGCCACCCCGCCACCGCCGAGTTCGTGAGCCGGAAGCTCTGCCGCCGCTTCGTGGCCGACGAGCCGCCGGATAGCGTCGTGGCGGCGGTGGCGGCCACCTTCAGGGCCACCGGTGGCGACGTCCGCGCCGTCCTGCGGACCCTGTTCGGGTCGCCCGAGTTCAGGGCGGCGCGCGGCACGAAGTTCCGCCGCCCGCTGGAGGCGATCGTGGCCATGCTGCGGGCGTTGACGCCGGGCGTGAGCGTGAACGAGCCGTGGCTGGTGGGCGACGCCCTCGAGCGGATGGGCCAGCTCCCCTTCAACTGGTTCCCGCCCAACGGCTACCCCGACCGGGCCGACCAGTGGTTCAACGCCGGCGGGCTGCTGCAGCGCTGGAACGCCGCCCTCGTCCTGGGCCACGCGGCCGCGGGGTGGACGGACGGCGGCATCACCCTCGACCTGGACGCCGTCTTGCCCGCGACCGCCACGGTGGGCGAGGCCGTGGACGCCACCTGGCGACGCCTCGTGGGCGACCCGATCGACCCGGCCACGCGGCGCACGCTCCTCGCCGGGGTGGGCGCGCCCGACCCGGCCGCCGCCGCCGACCGGGAGTTCCGCCGCGAACGCCTGCCCGCGCTCGTCGGCCTCGTCCTCGCGTCCCCCGCCTTCCAGCTCACGTGACCCCGTGCCCGGACCACGCCGTGGAGGACAGATGTCGCGCCAGAAACGCCCCTTGACTCACGACGACCATCTCGGCGGCTGCCGCGAGTACCGGCGCCTCGACCGGGCCGGCATCGGCCGGCGCACGTTCCTGAAGGGGGTGGTGAGCGCGGGCGGCCTGCTGCTGACGCGCCCCCTCTTCCCCTCGCTGCCGTTCGTGGCGTTCGCGGAGACGCCCCGCAACGTCGACACCCTCGTGGTGGTGTTCCTGCGGGGCGGGATGGACGGCCTTGGCGCAGTGCTCCCCGTGGGGGAGGGAGCGGCGTTCTACGACCGGCGCAGGGAGACCGCCGTGCCGGAACGCGAGGTCCTCGACCTCGACGGCTTCTTCGCCTTCCACCCCGCCCTGGCGCCGCTGCTCCCCGCCTACCAGGCCGGGCACCTGGCGGTGGTGCACGCCGCCGGCTCGCCCGACCCGTCGCGCTCGCACTTCGACGCGCAGGAGTACATGGAGCGCGGCACCCCCGGCGTGCGCGTCACCGAGACCGGCTGGCTGACCCGTCACCTGCAGACGCTGCCGTGGCAGAACGACTCCCCCTTCCGCGCGGTGGCCATGGGCAGCATGCTCCCGAGCGCGCTTCAAGGGCCCGAACCGACGCTGGCCCTCGATTCGCTCGACGGCTTCGACCTGCAGGTCCCCGAGCAGCTCCGCGGCGCCGTGAGCCGAAGCCTCGCGGGACTCTACCGGTCCGCCGACGCGAGCACCGCCTTCGGCCGCGAGGCGGACACTCTCTTCGCCACCATGCGCGACCTGCGCGCCCTCGCCGCCGACGGGGGCCGGGGCGAGGCGCGCGGCGACTACCCGGACACGCCGTTCGGCGCCTCACTGCGGCAGGTGGCGCAGTTGATCCGCGCCGACGTCGGGCTCGAGGTGGCATGCGTCGACCTGGGCGGCTGGGACACGCACGAGGAGCAGGGTGGCGCCGAGGGCCAGTTCGCCGAGCTGCTGGCGGAGCTGGCAGGCGGGCTCGCCGCCTTCCACGCCGACCTCGCCGACCGCTCGGACCGGCTCACCGTCGTGGCCATGAGCGAGTTCGGGCGCATGCTCACGGAGAACGCCAGCGGCGGCACCGACCACGGGCGCGGCGGCGCCATGTGGGTGATGGGCGGCGGGGTCAGGGGCGGCGTGCACGCCGCCTGGCCCACCTTGGCGCCTCACGCGCTCGACGACGGCGACCTGGCCATCACCACCGACTTCCGCGACGTGCTCGCGGAGATCCTGGTGCAGCGCATGCACGGCACGGCCGTCGACCGGGTGTTCCCCGGCTACCGCCCCACCTACAGGGGGATCCTGCGGCCGGGCGCCTGATGCCACGACGCGGCGCGGCCTGGCTGACGGCGCTCCTGGTGTTCGCCGCTGCGGCGGCGCCATGGGCGGCCGCGCAGCGGATGACCGCGGCCGAGCAGCGCGCCGTGGACGTGGCGGCCAGGCACCCCGCCTTCGCGGCGGGCCTGGCGCGCAACCCCGGTTGGGTGGCGACGGCGTACGGCGCGGGCGGGCGCTACGACGTCTACCGGGTCGACTTCGGTTCCGCGAGCGGCGCCGAGCTCGGCTGGGCGCAGGTCGGGCTTGACTCCGGCCGCGTCTACGCATGGGAGACGTACTTCGAGGTCGAAGGCGACTACTACGCCGAGGTCGAGGCGGTGCTCCTCGAAAGGCTGCGCGGCGACCCCGAGCTGACGGCGCTCATCGGCGACGTCGACGACAACGACTGGACCTGGGTGGGTTACGAGTCGTGGCGCGACACCTGGGCCGTCCACCTGGAGCGCGGCCTCGACTCGGTGGTCGTCTACCTGCGGCCCGAGACGCCGTTCGTGGGCTCGCTCGAGCGGCTGCGGGTGGTCCAGGTCTACTTCCCCGCCGTGGTGCCGGTGGCCGAGTGGCTTGGCGTGAGGGAGGCCGAGGCGGTGGCGGTGGCGTTCGCGGACGCCCGGGTGGCCGGAGCGGTGCGCGGCCTGGAGGGGTGGACGGCGAGCGCCGAGCCCCTGACGGAGCGGGTCTGGCGCGTGCGCTTCATGTGGGAGGGGGACGTGATGGTCGAGGCGGACGTCGACCTCGTGGGGGGCGTCGTCGAAGCCGTGGAGTGACGGCCCGCGCGCGGGCAGGTCGGCCGGACCACACTCCCCCGGATACCCCTGGGCGTATACTCCATGCCATGTTCGCGAAAGAGATCACCGCCGAGAACTTCAACGCCACCATCACCGACAACGACATCGTCTTCCTCGACTTCTGGGCCTCCTGGTGCGGCCCCTGCCGCATGTTCGCCCCGGTGTTCGAGAAGGCCGCCGAGACACACAAGGACGTGGTGTTCGGCAAGATCGACACGGAGGCGCAGCAGGAGCTGGCCGGCGCCTTCCAGATCCGCTCCATCCCGACCCTCATGGCGTTCCGCGAGAAGGTGCTCGTGTTCGCCCAGCCCGGCGCGTTGAACGGCGCGCAGCTCGACCAGGTCATCGCCGCCGTGCGCGACCTGGACATGGCCGAGGTCCACGCCGAGGTGGCCGCGCAGGCGCAGAAGGCGGAGGCCGCCGACCAGGCCGCCCTGTGACCACCCCCGACGAGGAGGGCCGGCGCCGCGTCCTCAACCGGTTGCGGCGCGCCCACGGCCAGTTGGCGGCGGTCATCGCGGCCGTGGAGGCGGGCAAGCCGTGCCGTGACGTCGTCACGCAGCTGGCGGCCACCTCCAAGGCGCTCGACCGCGCCGGCGTGGCGCTCCTCAGCGGCGCCATGCGCGACTGCGTGACCGACCCCGCCGGCGCCGAGGCCACGAGCGGCCTGACCGTGGCCGAGGTCGAGAAGCTCTTCATGATGCTGGCCTGAGGTCCGGCCCCGTCACCCCCCTTCTCGCCTAGAATCGACGGGATGGGAGGCACGCACTTGATGAGGACCGTCTCGCTACTCGTCGCGTTGTCGCTGGGAGGCATCGCCGTGGCCCAGTCGACCATCACCTACTCGAAGGTCGTCGACCTCAGCCACGTCATCAGCGTCGACATCCCCCTCTGGCCGGGCGACCCGCCGGTCGAGCTCGAACCGGTCGCGAACTTCGCCGACGACGGCTACTTCCTGCGGCGCTTCTCGATCGGCGAGCACAGCGCCACTCACATGAACGCGCCCAACAGCTTCCATGACGGCGCGGAAGGCATCGACTCCTACTCCCCTGCCTCCCTCGTCGTGCCGGCCGTGGTCATCGACGCCCGCGCCGCGGCAGCGGCCGACCCCGACTACCAGCTGAGCGTCGCCGACGTGACCGCGTGGGAGGCGGCGCACGGGCGCGTGCCGCAAGGCGCCGTCGTCATCATGTGGACGGGCTGGCAGGACAAGTGGAGCGACCCGGCCGCCTTCTTCAACGAGGACGCGGGGGGCAACATGCACTTCCCCGGCTTCGGCGGCGAGGCGACGCTCTTCCTCCTGACCGAACGGGGCGTGGCCGGCGTGGGCATCGACACGCACGGAGTCGACCCCGGCCTCGACGAGGCGTATGCGACCAACACCGAGGTGCTCGCCCGCCACGGCATCGTGCTCGAGAACCTCGCCAACCTGGACCAGCTCCCGCCCACCGGCGCCACCCTCGTGATCGGGGTGTTGCGCCTGAAGGACGGCTCGGGCTCACCCGTCGCGGTGACCGCCTTCGTGCCCTGAACCCACCGTGCGCCGACCAGGACGGCACCCCCACCACCCTCGCCCCACCAGGGCCCGCCGGCAACCGCGCGGTTGGGTGACCGCGTGAGGGTCAGGGGGAAGGTCGTCGTTGTGACCGGCGCCGGCAGCGGCATGGGCCGCGAGCTGACGCTGCAGCTACTCGCCCGCGGCGCTGCGGTGGCGGCCGTGGACCGAGACCCGGCAGGGCTCGGCGAGACGCTCGCGCTGGCCGGCACCCCGCCGGGGCTCGCGGGCTTCGAGCTCGACGTGACCGACACACCGGCCCTAGCGGGCTTCGCGAGGCGCGTGGTCGAGCGGTTCGGCGCCGTCGACTGCCTCGTCAACAACGCCGGCATCATCCAACCGATGAGGCCCTTCGTCGACCTTGAGCCGGCGGTCATCGACAAGGTGATGGCCGTCAACTTCTTCGGCGCGGTCCACCTCACCAAGGCCTTCCTGCCTCACCTCCTCGCCCGCCCCGAGGCGCACCTGGTGAACGTCTCGAGCATGGGCTGCTTCCTGCCGGTGCCCGGTCAAGCCATCTACGGCGCCTCGAAGGCGGCCATCAGGCGCTTCAGCGAGGCGCTGCGAGCAGAGCTCGACGGTAGCGGCGTGAGCGTCACGGTGGTCATCCCGGGCAACGTCGACACCAACATCCTGGCCGGCTCCGGCCTCGGCTCGTACCAGGAGCAACGCGAACGGCTGCGGGCCCGCGGCGGCGGTTGGCTGCCACCCGTGCTGCCCGCCTCGCGCGCGGCACGCATCATCCTCGACGGCATGGAACGCGGCGCCCCCCAGGTACTGGTGGGGCGCGACGCTCGCCTCCTGGACGCCGTCTTCAGGTTGGCGCCGGTGCGCGCCGCCCGGCTGCTGACGGGCCGGCTGCGGGCGCTTCTGCCGGGCCCCGCGGTGGGCCCGGCCCGCTGACGTCACCCCGTCGGCGCGAGCCGCGACGTACGGTTGCGCCCGCCGCATGAGGACAGCGGGCTTACCGTTGAGGCGTGACCGAGCGCGGTCTCGGTCCGGAACGGAGCGCCTCATGACCGGTCACGCACCCGAAGGTTTGGACGCGCTGCAGAGCGCCAACGAGACCGGGCTCGCGCCGAACGAACCCCGCAACGACGTGCGCGGCAAGCAGGTGTTCGACGGCGCCCATCATCACATCGGCACCGTGGACGACCTACTCCTGGACGGACCCGAGCGCAGGGTGCGGTTCCTGCACGTCGAGCGCGCCGGCTTCCTCGGCATGGGCGCCAGGCAGTACCTCGTACCCATCGACGAGGTGAAGCGCACCGACGCCGAGGGACTACACCTGACGGCCGACTACCGCAAGATCGACTCCTCCCCGTCGTACGACCCCGAGCGAGCCCGAGCGGATCATCACGGCTTCTGGTCCGGCGTCTACGACTACTGGGGGTACGAGCCGTACTGGTCACTCGGGTACGTCTACCCGCTCGAGCCCTTCTACGACGCCCCGCCCGCCCCGGCCACCGAGGACACTGGCGGCTGGCGCGGCGACTGAGGCTCGCCGCGCCGAGGGCCGTCAGACGCCGGTGCCCCGCATGAGCGCCTTCACGAGCCGGCCCAGGTCGGCGTCCGTGCGTAGCTCGATCCCGAGCGCCGCCGCCGCCGGCCCCAGGGCCGCGCGGACCGAGGCCAGGTCGGCGTCCGTCGTGTCGTGGTCTTCCCACGGGCCGGCCAGCTCGGTGGCCGCGACGCCCCTCACCAGCGTCTCGACCACGTCGGTCACGTGGGCCAGCTTGCGGTAGTCGAGCCTGCCGGGCGTGTCGGTGGGGGCGTGGTAGTGCTCCCAGCGCCCACACGTGAGGAAGAGGTACGGCACGCGCTCGAGGCGGAAGACGTGGTGGTCCGACATGTCGCCCACGTGGCGGTTGGGCACGGTCACCAGCGAGAGTGGTGACCCGGCGGCGCCCCGCACCACACCCCCCAGTGCCGGGTCGCTCTCCATGCCCGTCACGACCAGCAGGTCGGCGGCGCCGGGTATGGGCGTGGCGTGCCCCACCAGGTCCATGACGACAGCCGCGTGCACCGGTCCGTGCCTCTGCCGGCGGTAGAAGGCGGTCGAACCCATGTAGGGACCCTGGAAATACGGGGGCTCCTCGGCGTCGAAGAGCGCGACGACCACGTCGCGCTCGGCCGGCCGGGTCACGAGGCGTTCTGCCACCACGAGCGCGGCAGCCACCGCCGCCGCGTTGTCGTCCGCGCCCGGTGTTCCCGGCACGGTGTCGTGGTGCGCGCCAACTACCACCGGCGCCAGGCCGCGGTCGCGGCCCGGCACGACGGCCACCAGGTTGGACAAGCCCAGGGCCGGGGCGTACGGCAGCGAGTAGTCGGCGGCGTAAGGCTCGAGCCCGAGGCCAGCCAGCCGCCCCGTCAAGTACCTCTTCGCGGCGGCGTGACCCGCAGAGCCGACCTGGCGGTCGCCTGCGCCCGCGAGCGCCGCGACGTCGGCGCGAAGCGTGACATCGCTCATCCCTCGATCATGCCTGGTGGGGGTGCCGCGTCCGTGCCGACGGCGCCACACGTCGGGCGGGCCGCCGGGTAGGCCTCGCTCGCGGACGGCGACGACCAGCCAGGGTCACTCCTCGCCGATGTCCTCGTTCCAGAGCTCGGGCTTGGCGGCGATGAACTCCGTCATCAGTTGCACGCACGCGGGGTCGTCGAGGTCGATGACGTTCACGCCCTGCTCCTTGAGCCACTCGGCGCCCCCCTTGAAGGTGCGCGACTCTCCGACCACCACGGTGCCGATTCCGAACTGCTTGATGAGGCCGCTGCAGTACCAGCACGGCTCGAGCGTGGTGACCATGATCGTGTCCTTGTAGCTCCGTTGCCGGCCGGCGTTGCGGAACGCGTCCGTCTCGCCGTGGCTGCTCGGGTCGCCGTCTTGCACGCGACGGTTGTGGCCGCGCCCCAACAGCGTGCCGTCGGAGCGGAAGAGGGCGGCGCCGATGGGGATGCCCCCCTCCGCCAGCCCCTGCCGGGCCTCCTCGAGCGCGACGCTCAGCATCGCCTGGTGGTCTAACGGCTTGGCCATGGCTGCCTCCCTCGTTCCGCGCCCGCTGGCGACGGCGTCCCCGCCCCGCGCGGCTCGCGCCTGACTCAAGGCTACCCCCCTCGCCCCCTCGCGGGGCGAACCCCCTGCTATACTCCCCGAAAACCAGTTGGGTGCCGGCCACCGGTCGGCAGGAAGGGCGTGAACATGAAGAGGCTCGCGGTCGGGATCCTACTGGCTATTGCGACGTTGTTCGCCTACGCGAACGCCCAGGCGCCCATCAAGGTCTACGCGGTGTACGCCACCCCCATCGAGGAGCCGTGGGACGGGGTCATCCACGCCGCCCTCCTCGACGCCCAGCAGGCCGGGCTCATCACCTACGAGTTCGTCGACGACCTCGGCTACGCCGGCGACCTGGAGCGTGTCCTCGCCGAGGTGGCCGAGGAGAACGCGCCCGCCGTCATCTTCGGCGACGCCTTCGGCAACGAGGAGGCCGTGCGGCGCGTGGCGCGCGACTACCCCGACATCGCCTTCGCGTTCGGCTCGGGCCTCGGGCCGGTCGAGCCTAACTTCGCCGTGTTCGACAACTGGATCCACGAGCCCGCCTACCTGTCCGGCCTCATCGCCGGCACCGTGAGCGAGAGCGGCGTGGTTGGCGTGGTCGGCGGCTACCCCGTCCCCGAGGTCAACCGCATCGTCAACGCCTTCATCGTCGGCGTGAGGGAAGCCAACCCCGACGCCAAGGTGCTCGTCAGCTTCATCAACTCCTGGTTCGACCCGCCCGCCGCCAAGGAAGCGGCGCTCGCGCAACTCGACGCCGGGGCCGACGTCCTCTTCGCGGAACGGTTCGGGGTCATCGAGGCCGCTCAAGAGCGGGGCGCCTACGCCTTCGGCAACATGAGCGACCAGAACTCCCTCGCGCCCGACACGGTCATCACGGGGCCGGTGTGGCACCTCGAACCGCTCGTGCGTTACGTCATCGACCAGGTAAGCAAGGGCTCCTTCACCGCCCAGGACCTCAAGGACTTCACGATGATGGGCAAGGGCGGCGCCAGCCTGGCACCGTTCCACGGGTTCGAGGCCAAGCTGCCGGCGGACCTCGTCGAGCTCGTGAAGACCAAGGAGGCCGAGATCGTCGGCGGGCTGTTCCGCGTGCCCATCAACGAGGAAACGCCCACCACCACGCGGTGACGCGGCCGGCCGGTCGCTGAAGCGGAACGGAACGTGAACAGGTGAGCGCGCCCCCGCCGCTCGTCACCCTCCACGGCGTGACGAAACGGTTCGGCGCGCTCACGGCGCTCTCGGGCGTGGACCTGGAGGTGAGGGAGGGCGAGGTCCTCGCCCTACTAGGCGAGAACGGCGCCGGCAAGACGACCCTCACGAAGGTGCTGTACGGCCTCTACCAACCCGACGAGGGGGAGCTCCGCCTCGCCGGCAACGCCGTGCGCTTCCGCTCCCCCGCCGACGCCATCGCCGGCGGCATCGGCCTCGTGACGCAGCACTTCTCGCTCGTGCCCAGCCTCACCGTCGTGGAGAACGTGGTGCTGGGCCGCGAGGGTGGCGCCGTGCTCGACCGGCGCCGGCTGGAGGCGGAGGTGGTGGCCACCGCCGAGCGCTTCGGGCTCGGCGTCGCGCCGCGGGCCCGGGTGCGCGCAATGTCGGTGGGGGCGCAGCAGCGGGTGGAGATCCTCAAGGCGCTGCACCGCGACTGCCGCCTGCTCATCCTCGACGAGCCGACCGCGGTGCTCACGCCGCAGGACGCCGAGCGCCTGTTCGAGACGCTCGACGGGCTCACGCGCCGCGGGCTGGCGGTCATCATCATCACGCACAAGCTGGGCGAGGTCATGCGCGCCAGCCAGCGCGTCGTGGTCCTGCGGCACGGCCGCGTGGCCGGCGAGCGAGCCACGGCCGACTCGACCGAGGCCGAGCTCGCGCGCCTGATGATCGGTCGCGACGCCGCGCCGGTCGCGCGGCGCCCCGCGCCCAGCGGGGCGGTCGCCGGCGCGCCACCAACCTCGCTCACCCAGGCCGAGGCGGCCGACCCCGCCACGCTGCGGGTCCCGCCGCGCCCAGTTCCCCTCCTCGAGGTGAGGGGGCTCACGCTCCTCGACCAGCGCGGGGTCAAGCTCCTCGACTCCGTGACCTTCGACCTCTACCCCGGCGAGCTGGCGGGCGTGGCGGCGGTGGCCGGCAACGGCCAGAGCGAGCTCGTGAGCGTGCTGACGGGCATGACGCGCCCCACCGCCGGTGAGGTGCTCCTGCACGGGGAGCGGGTGAGCGGCCTTCCGCCCGCGCGCCTCGCCGCCCTCGGCGTGGGACGGATACCGGAGGACAGGCTCCAGGCCGTGGTGGGTGAGTTGACGGTGCGGGAGAACCTCACCCTCGAGCACCTTGGCGCCTTCACCCGCGCCGGGCACCTGAACGCGCGCGCAATGGCGGCCGAGGCTGACCGCCTCATCGGCGAGTACCAGGTCAAGGCCCGCCCGGGCGACCGCGTCCGCACCCTCTCGGGCGGCAACATCCAGAAGATCGTGCTGGCACGCACCCTGTCGCGCAAGCCCCAACTCGTCGTGGCGGCGCAACCCACGCGCGGCCTCGACGTTGGCGCCACCGCCTACGTGCACCAACGCCTGCTGGAACAGCGCGCCCGCAACGCGGCCGTGCTGCTCGTGAGCGAGGACCTCGACGAGGTGCTGCGCCTCGCCGACCGCGTGCTCGTCATGTACGGCGGTCGCCTCGTTGGCAACCTGCCGGCCGACGCCGCCGACGTGGAGAGGATCGGACTGCTCATGGCGGGCGAAGGGGTCGGGTTCGCGCGTGCGTGAGCGGCGGCCGTGGCGTTGGGAACGCGGGCCCGCGCCCTGGTGGCTCAGGTTGGCGCTGCCCGTCATAGCCGTCCTCGTCACCTTCCTGATCGCCTCCCTACTGATCGCCGCGTCGGGCGCCAACCCGCTCGACGTCTTCTACGAGCTGCTGGTGCGCCCCTTCACGAAGCGCAGCTCGCGGCTCGAGGTCCTCGTGCGCGCCACCCCGCTGCTCCTCACCGGGGTGTCTGTGGCCATCGCCTTCCGCGCCGGTTACTACAACATCGGGGCCGAGGGGCAGCTCTACGCGGGCGCCATGGTCGCCGCCTACCTGGGCCCGCGCCTCGGCGAGTGGGCGCCACCGGCCGCCGTGAGCGTCATGCTCATCGGCGGCGTCCTGGCGGGCGCCGCCTGGGCGCTCCTCCCGGCGCTGTTGAAGGTCTACGCCAAGGTCGACGAGGTGGTCACCACGCTCCTGCTCAACTCGGTGATCCTGCTCCTGGTGGGCGGGCTCCTCAACGGGCCGTGGCGCGACCCCGTGTCGGGCTGGCCCCGGTCGCCGACCATCGCCGCCGCGGCCGAGTTCCCGCAGCTGGTGGCGCGCTCGCGGCTCCACCTCGGCTTCGCCGTCGCGGTGGCGCTCGTGCTCCTCTTCTGGTGGGTGATGGCGCGCACGCGTCTCGGGCTCGAGCTCCGCGCCGTGGGCCTGGGGGCGAGCGCCGCCCGCTTCCTCGGGGTCAACGTGCGAAACACCGTGCTCGTCGCCGCCCTCGCCAGCGGCGCCGTCGCGGGCATCGCCGGGGTGGGCGAGGTGGCGGGCATCCACCACTACCTGATCGAGGGGATCTCGCCCGAGTACGGCTACACCGGCATCATCGTCGCCACGTTCGGAGGGCTGCACGCGCTGGGCGTCGCGGCCGCCGCGCTGTTCCTCGCCCTCATCGACATCGGCGCCACCTCGGCCAGCCGCGTGCTCGGCGTCCCCGCCTACCTGGGCCAGGTCGTGCAGGCCACCCTATTGCTCGTGACGCTCGCCGTCCTCCTGCTCGCCCGCTACCGTCCGGCGCGCGCCCGGGCGGCCGAGGCCCCGGCCCCCACGCCGGCGCCGGCGTCCGGCAGCGAGGCCCCATGAGCATCTTCCTGATCGCCCTGGTCGCGGCCGCGCTGCGCGTGGCCACGCCCATCCTCCTGGCGGCGCTCGGCGAGATGCTCATCGAGCGCGCCGGCATCCTCAACCTCGGCATCGAGGGCACCATGCTGCTGGCCGCCTTCACCGGCTTCGTGGCCGCTCACCAGTCGGGCTCGCTGTGGCTCGGCCTGGCGGCGGCCGTGGCCACCGGAGTGCTCCTGTCGCTGCTCATGGGGCTCCTGACCGTCACCCTCGGCCTGAACCAGCACGTGTCCGGCCTCGGCATCACCCTGCTCGGGAGCGGGCTCGCCCTCTACTTCTTCCGCCTCCTCTACGGCGGCGGCAGCACCCCACCGAGCCTCGAGCAGGCCTTCGGGCAGTGGCGCGTGCTGCCGGAATCGCCGCTCGGGCCCCTGTTCAGTCAGTACGGCCTCACCTACTTCGCTCTCCTGCTAGTTCCGCTACTGGCGTGGCTGCTAGGGCGCACCACGCTCGGCCTGAGGCTCCACTCCGTGGGCGAGAACCCCGAGGCGGTGGACGTGGCCGGCGTGAACGTCTACCGGGTCCGCTACCTGGCGCTCGCCATGGGCGGCGCGCTCATCGGCCTGGGCGGCGCGTTCCTCACCCTGGCGCAGCTCGGCGCCTTCACGCACGGCGTGGTGAGCGGCCGCGGCTGGGTCGCCATCGCCATCGTGATCTTCGGCAACTGGCGGCCCGTGCGGGTCCTGCTCGGCGCCCTCCTCTTCGGCTTCGTGCAGGCGCTGCAGCTCAGGCTTCAGGCCGAGGGGGTGCCCGTGCCGTACGAGCTCCTCCTCGCACTCCCCTACCTGGTCACCATCCTCGTGCTCGCGCTCGCCGGGCGGAACGCCAGCTACCCCGCAGCCCTCCTCAAGCCGTACAGGCGCGAGGGCGGTTGACGCCCCGCGCGGCTGGGGGCCAGCTCACCGCGCTTAATGCGGATTTAACGGGCGCGCCCGTAACGTGAGGCCAGGTTCTAGGAGGCATCATGCGAAAGGCGTCACCGTTCGTAATCGCGCTCGTCGTCGCGGCGCTCGCGCCCGTCGCCGCCGCGCAGTACTTCACCGGTTCGTTCGTCGACCCCACCGGCGGCGTCGCCGTTACCCTGCAGGAGATGGGCGGCGGCTACTTCACCGGCACCCTGCAGGCCGGCGGCGCCCAGTACCGGGTGGAGGGGCAGGCCGCGGGTTACGGGGCCTACGGCGGCATCCAGAACGCGCAGCAAGGCTACTGGTTCGAAGCGCAGGCGAGCGCCGACGGGCAATGGCTCAACCTCGTCTACTACGCCGGCGACCAGTCAGGGCAGCTCGTCTCGGTCGGGGGCTCCTCGCTGCAGCGGCAGGGCGGCCTCCAACAGTACGGCGGCCAGGCGTACGGCTACCCCGCCTACGGCGCGGGCGGCTACGACCCCAGCGCCATGTACATGGATCCCATGGCCTCGATGGACGCCATCCAGGCGCAACTGCAGGCGTCTCAGGCCGCCATCGACGCGCAGGTGCAGGCCATGATGGCCGCCAACCAGGCCGAGATACAGCGGCTCAACCAGTACTTCATCGACCTCTACCGCAGCACCACCGGCGACATGACGACGCCCGACGCCCAGGCGCTCCAGCTCGGCATGGCGATCCAGTGCCAACGCAACCCGGCCGACTGCGCCGCGGCCGCGCAGTCGGCGCAGGCGTCGAACCAGGCGGCACAGGCGTCGCTGGCGCAGCGCCAGGCCGGCTTCGACGCCTGGCTGGCCGGCGTTCAGGCCAAGGACGCCGCGTTCGACGCCGGGGTGGCCGCCTGGATGGACGGGCAGCGCGCCGCCGACCAGCAGCACGCCGACTACATGAACGGCGTCGTCCGCGGCGTGGACCAGTACGCGCCGGCCGGCGGCCAGGGCGTGATGCTGCCGTACGCCCCGGGCCAGGGCGAGGTGTACCAGGGTCCGAACGGCCAGCCGCTCGTCTTCGACAGCTCGCGCAACGTCTGGTACCAGATCAACCCCGACGGCACCTACACCCCCTACTACCAGACACCCTGACGCCGAGGCCGGCGCCTGGGGCTCAGTTCGTTGGGCGCGGTCGCGGCGTCACGCTGGGCGCCGGGTCGGAACGCCGCGGCAGGCCCCGGGCGGCTATCAGCGCCGTCACGAAGAAGATGGCGGCCGTGACCAGGAAGATGGTGCGGTAGTTCGTCTCGCCCGGCAGGCTCGTGAAGGTGACGATGGCGCCCGCCACCGCCGGCGCCACCGCGTTGGAGGCCGACGAGACCGAGTTGTCGATGCCGTAGGCCGACCCGGCGACGGCGGGCGGCGTCAGGTGAGCCAGCATGGCGCTGATCGACGGCATGACGCCGCCCGTGGCGAAGCCGATCAGCACGTTGACCGCGATCAGTTGCCCGACGCCGCTCACGTACGCCATCGGCACGTACAGGAGCGCGCACGCGAAGGTGGAGACGACCAGTATCGGGCGGTAACCGATGCGGTCGGAGAGCCGCCCGAGCAGCACCCCGCTGATGGTCGACGAGCCCGCTGCGAGCCCGATGGCCAGGCCCGTGTACATGCCGGCGAGGTCCTTGTCGAGGGTGATCGTGGCGATGAACAGCGGCAGGAACGGCACGAGCATGGTCCGCCCCAACCAGGTCGCGAAGCGCAGGAAGTAGGCGAACGGCACCCCGGCCGTCCTGAACACGTCGCGCCAGGCGTGCACGATGCCCCCGAAGCCGCGCTCCACGTTGGCGGGTCGCTCGAAGCGCTCCGTCACGCCGAACAGCACGAGGAAGCCGCCCGCCAGGAGCAGCACGGCCGTGACGATGAACGACAGGCGGTAACCGAAGAAGAACTCGAGCGCTCCGCCGAGCATCGGCCCCACCGACACCCCCGCCCAGGAGGCGGTCTGCATCATGCCCATGGCGTAACCGAGGCGCTCGCGCGGGGCGGCGGCGGCCACCATCGAGTTGGCCGCGCTGACCACGCCCGTCGTGAGGCCCTGCACGAGCCGCAGGAACGTCAGCTCCTCGGCGGAGGTCACGAACGCCATCAGGAAGATGACGACGGCGCCCCCGAAGAGCGCGCGCTCCACCATCAGCTTGCGGCCGTGGCGGTCGGCGACCGCGCCCCAGATGGGCGCGGCGACCATCATCGCGACGGCCTGCACGCTGAACACGGCCGACACCCAGAAGATGACCGAGCCCGAGCCGCGCACGCCCAGGAACTCCACGTAGTTGGGTAGGAACGGGAATATCGTCGAGAAGCCGATGGAGGCGAGCAG
>JACFNR010000039.1:0-11422 GCA_019454765.1 Trueperaceae bacterium
GGCGCGTCATCCCATGGCGCGCCATCACAGCGTGCGGCCGCCGCGCTCGCGCTGTGGCGGGGGCCCGCCTTCCAGGACGTGCCAGCCGCGCTGAACTCCCCGGCGCTGAGCCGGCTCGTGACCCGCGCCACCGCCGTGGTCGCGGCCGTCGTGGCGACCGCGCCGGGGGCCGCCGCGTCCGGCGCGGACCCGGCCGGTGCGGCGCGGCTGGCGCGGTGGCTCCAGGAGTCCGCCCCCTACGACTGGGAACTCGTCGCGCTCGAGGTGAGGGCGCACGTGGCGGCCGGCGACGCACCGGCTGCCGCCGCGGCACTCGCCAAGGCCAGGGAGCGGTTCGCGGAGGTGGGCGCGGAGCTGCCTCTCGGCGGCGTGGAGCCGCGGGCCGGGTGAGGGCCCGCGCGGCCCGGCGGGACGGAGCGGCCGGCGAGGCTAGCGCGCGCCCGCCGGCAGCGGCACCACGAGGGGCGTCGGCCATACCATGCCCCTCACGGGGAGCAGGGGGCGCAGCTCGAAGCGCGGCGCGTCCGGCCTCACCCCGGGGGGCGGCAGCCGGCAGACCGCCTCGGCCACGCGGCAGGCGCCGGGCGGCGGCGGCCGCCACCCCGCCAGCAGCGTCACCCCCAACGCGAGGAGCACGGCGAGGACCAACCAGCGACCGGTCACATTTGCCTTCATGCTTGCCTCCTAACGCCCTGACAGCTCGGACGGTAGGCGAGGCGGCCTAACCCGGGGGTCAACGCGCCCTTAACGGGCGGTGCCGGGCATGACAGCTGTCACCCCCGATGCCTGATGGTCGCCACTACGGCGCGCGCGCCGCGGCGCGCATCCTGGGGGCATGACGAGATCACCTACCGCCGTCGGCGCCCCCGCGCGCTGGACACCCGACACGAACCGCTTCCAGGCCCCGGCCGCGACAGCGCCGGGCGCGACCCCCGATCGGCGGCCCGTGGCCGAGCTCGTGGGCGTCAGCAAGCACTACGGCTCGGTCGCCGCCCTGACCGACGTGAGCATCGCCGCGCGCGAAGGCGAGGTGCTCGCCGTGCTCGGCCCCAACGGCGCCGGCAAGACCACCGCCGTCAGCCTCATGCTCGGCCTGCTGCGGGCCAGCGCCGGGCAGGTGCGCTTGTTCGGCTCCGATCCGCGCAGCCCCCGCAACCGCATGCGGGTCGGCGCCATGCTGCAGGTGTCCGGCGTGCCCGCCACCCTCACCGTGCGCGAGCACCTCACGGCCTTCGCCAGCTACTACCCGGCACCCCTCGGCGTCGAGGAGACCATCGCCCTGGCGGGCCTCGAGGGGGTGGCGAACCGCCTCTACGGCAAGCTCTCGGGCGGCCAGCAGCAAGGCCTGCACTTCGCGCTCGCCATGGTGGGGAACCCCGACCTGCTCTTCCTCGACGAGCCGACCACCGGGCTCGACGTGGCGTCGCGCCGCGCCTTCTGGAGCAGCGTGAGGGAGTTCCTCGGCGGCCGCCGCACCGTGGTGCTCACCACGCACTACCTGGAGGAGGCGGACGCCCTCGCCGACCGCGTGGTGGTGCTGGGTGGCGGCAAGGTGCTGGCCGAGGGCACGCCCGACCAGATCAAGGGCCGCGCCGCCCTCCGCAGGGTGCGCGTCACGTCCGGGCTCACGCTCGCCGCCGCGCGCACCCTCCCCGGCGTGCGGAAGGCCGACCGCGCCGGCGTCAACCTCACGCTGCTCACCGCCGACGCCGACGCCACCGTGCGCGCCCTCCTCGCCGCCGACCCGGCCGCCGCCGGCCTAGAGGTGACCGGCGCCGCGCTCGAGGACGCGTTCCTCACCCTCACCGCCGACCACGAAGGACCGAACGGAAGGACGGAAGCATGACCACCACGACTGTCACTCAGCCGCACCAACGCCGCGACCTGCTGCGCCTCTACCTCACCGAGGCCAGGTTCGAGTTCCTCAAGCTCCTGCGCCTGCCCGCCTACTCCGTGTCGGTGCTGGCGTTCCCCGTCATGTTCTACGTGATCTTCGGCGCCGTCTTCGGCGGGTACGCCGTGCAGGGGGTGAGCACCGCCAAGTACATGGTCGTCGGCTACAGCGCCGGCGGCGTGCTGGCCGCCGCGCTGTTCGGCTTCGGCGCCGGCGTGGCGTCCGAGCGCGGCCAGGGCTGGCTGCGCCTCAAGCGCGTCTCGCCCATGCCGCCGCTCGCCTACTTCGCCGCCAAGATAGGCATGGCGTTCGCCTTCAGCAGCATCGTGATCGTCATGCTCACTGGGCTCGGCGCCCTGGCGCAGGGCGTGCGCTTCGACCTCGCCACCTGGCTCGCTACCTACGGGGTGCTGATCCTCGGCGTGTTCCCCTTCGCGTCGCTGGGGCTCGCCTTCGGCTACCTCTTCGGCCCCAACAGCGCCCCCATGGTGCTCAACCTCGTCTACACGCCGGCCGCGTTCCTGTCGGGCTTCTGGATCCCGCTCGTCGTGCTGCCCCCGACCCTGCAGAAGGTCGCCGTGATCCTTCCCACCTACCACTACGCCCAACTGGCCCTGCGGGCGGCGGGCGCAGAGGCCGTTGGTTCGCCGCTGCACCACGTCCTCGTGCTGGCGGGCTCCACCGCGCTGTTCCTGGCGCTGGCGGTGTGGGCATACTTCCGCGACGAGGGCAAGACCTACGGTTGAGGCGCGACGCTATCCTTAGCGAGATGACAGGGGTCGGCAAGACGTTCCTGGGGATACCGCGAGCCGAGGCGGTGTGGCTGCCGTACCTCGCGTTCCTGCTGTTCCAACCCATCTTCGACCCGAACGGCGGCGCTCGCGCCTGGGCGCTCATCGTGCTGGCGGTGGCGCTGTTCCTCCCCGTCTACGGCTTCACGCACCGCGTGCTCGGCAGCCGCCCGTACCTGTGGCGGCGCGGGGGCGGCGCCCTCGGCACGCCGGGGGCGCTGACCGGCATCGGGCTGTTGACCGTCATGGGGGTCGTCTTCTCCCTCGGCAACAGCGGCGCCACCGTCTTCGTCATCTACGCGGCGGCCGCCGCCGGCGAGCTGAGGCCGCGCCCACGCGCTCAACGCGCGCTGGGCGCCGTGCTCGGGCTGCTGGTGATCGCGTTCGCGATCTCGCCCGTGCCGCTGCCCTACCGACTCGCGGCCTTCACCCCCGTCGCGGTGTTCGCCCCGATCATCGGGCTCATGACCATGCACCAGAACGAGCGGCGCGAGACGGCCGCCAAGCTGCGGATGGCGCAGGAGCAGGTCGAGCACCTCGCCACCATCGCGGAGCGCGAGCGCATCGCGCGCGACCTGCACGACCTGCTCGGGCACTCCCTCTCGACCATCACCCTCAAGTCTGCGCTCGCCGCGCGGCTGGTGAGTAGCGACCCGGAGCGGGCCGGAAGGGAGATGCTTGACGTGGAGCGGTTGTCGCGCGAGACGGCCAGCGAGGTGCGCGCCGCCGTGCGCGGTTACCGGCGGAGCGGCTTCGAGGCGGAACTGGCGAGCGCCAAGCTGGCGCTCGAGGCATCCGGCGCCGAGCTCGACTACTTCACGGAGCGCATCGCCCTCAGGCCCGAGGTGGAGGGCGTGCTGGCCGCCGTGCTGCGCGAGGCGGTCACGAACGTGATAAGGCACGCGCGAGCCGAGCGGTGCCAGGTGACCCTCGTCGACGACGGCTCGTTCGTGCTCCTCGCGGTGGCCGACGACGGCGCCGGCGAGCGGCCGGACATGACCGCGGCGAGCGGCGCGAACCCGGCCGACGGCACGGGCCTCGCCGGCATGCGCGAACGGGTGCGGGCCCTGGGCGGCACCGTCGAGCTGAGCGCCGGTGGGCTCGCCGGCAGCGTGGGCAGCCGGCTCGAGGTGAGCGTGCCGCGGCAGGCGGCGCTCGTGGTCGAGCCCGGCACCGAACCGGCCAGGAGCAGGTTGGCGCACTCGTGATCAGGGTGGTCATCGCCGAGGACCAGGCCATGGTGCTGGGGGCGCTGGCGGCCCTCCTCGCGCTCGAGCCCGACGTCGAGGTGGTGGGGCAGGCGACCGACGGCGCGGAGGCGTTGACGAAGGTGACCGAGCTTCGGCCCGACGTGCTGGTCACCGACATCGAGATGCCGCGCCTCACGGGCCTGGAACTCGCCCTGGCCGTCAAGGCCGCGCGCGAGCGGGGCGAGGTGACCACGCGCGTCGTGATCCTCACGACCTTCGCGCGCGCCGGCTACCTGCGGCGGGCCCTCGACGCGGGCGCCGCCGGTTACCTCCTCAAGGACACCCCGGCGCCCGAGCTGGCCGACGCCATCAGGCGCGTCCACCAGGGCGGCCGCGCCGTCGACCCCGAGCTCGCGCTGGAGGCGTGGGCAGAGGCCGACCCCCTCACCGACCGGGAGCGGCAGGTGCTGCGCCTGGCGGGGGAGGGGGCGACCACGGCGCGGATCGCCGACGGGCTCGGCCTGTCGGAGGGCACGGTGCGCAACTACCTGTCGGAGGCCATCAGCAAGTTGGGGGCGGCCAACCGGGCGGAGGCCGCCCGGTTGGCGCGTAGCAAGGGGTGGTTGTAGGGCGCCCGGGGGACCGGGGCGCCGCCTCAGTTGAGGCGCGTGGAATCGTAGCGGCAGCTGCCGCTCCAGACGGTGAGGGTCTTGCTCCTGGCCGGGTCGGGCGCGTTCACCCGCACCGTGACGCGGCAGGGGACGGTGATGGTCACGGCGTTGCCTGGCGAGTAGGGGGCGAAGAGCGGGTCGGCCGACCCCAGCGCGGAGTTGATGAGCTGCTCCCCGGTCCCGATGGTGGCGTAGACGCGCCAGTCGTAGGTGAGGCTCTCCTCGCTCGGGTTCTCGACGTCGACGTGCGCCCAGTGCAGAGGATGGCTGCCGGTCTCGCCCACGAAGTTGCAGCCCGTCTCGCGCAGGTCGATGATGGCGCCAGGCGACACGGTGGAGTGTAGGCAGAGGAAGACCTGCCCGACGGGCAGCAGGCGCCTCACGTACATGCCGCTGCCGGTCACCCGCGGGTACGGGTTGGCCGGCGGCGGTTGCACGTCGAAGGTGAACGTGCGGGCGGTGACGAGGCCGTCGGCGTCGCGCGTCTGGACGTTCACGCTGCGGTTCCCCTCGACCCCGAACGTGACGCTCACCTGGCAGCCGCTGGCGGCCGAGAGCGCGTCCGGCGCGCTCACCGCCCAGGTGGTGGCGGCGCAGAGCGCGGCGGTGTCCGCGTCGTTGATGTCGCTCACCGACGCGGTGAGGGTGTAGGGTTCGCCCCGGTGGGCGGTGCCGGAGCCGGCGACGGCGAGCGTGGGCGGCGTGTTGACCACGTTGGCCACGAAGCTCTTCTGGGTGACGTTGCCCGCGTACGAGGCGCGGACCGTGATGGTGCGAGGACCCACGCTCGTGAAGGTGCGCTCGAGCGAGGCGGGGAAGGCGTAGCGGTCCGTGACCCACGCGCCGCTATAGAGGGTGCCGTCGATGCTGGAGGTGACGAGCAGGTCGACGGCCGTGGCGACGGTGTGGGACACGCCGAAGAAGTCCGTCAGGTCGGTGGGCACGCGCAGGTCGACGTCGGGCCTCGCGCTAAGCACGCTCACGGTGGGCGCCTCGGTGCTGCCAGGGTTGGCCTGCTCCCTCGTCCAGGCGGGGCTGCGGCGCGAGTCGAAGTCGAGGGCGTATAGGGCGTTGAAGCGGGTCCACACGTAGTTGGCGGGGACGTACCAGTAGCCGCCGTCGCCGTGGTCGCAGCCCCACGAGTTCTTGATGACGAAGTAGCCGCCGCCCCCGACGTCGTAGTTGTAGCCGGGCGTGGAGAGGTCGGCGTTACCGAAGAACGCCACGATCTGCACTGCGTGGTTGCCGGAGGGGCCGTCGACGAGCTCGCCACGGGCGTTCTTGTGCTTCTTGGCGTAGTCGCTCACCACCCCGGCGGGGGCTCGCATGAAGCCCTCGTACACGGGGAAGCTCGCCATGATGACGTGGCCCTGCGCCAGGAGGTTGCGGTAGGTGTTGAGGTTGAAGGCCTGGCCCGACGCCCAGAGCTGGCGCGCCGTGCCGGTCGACACGCCTGGGCCTCCGAACGCGATGGTCTCGTAACCGCAGAAGGTGGCGAGCAGGACCTTCGTGCAGTAGACGGGGCTCTGGTGCGCCGTCTCGGAGCACCAGCCCGTGTAGTCGTCGCAGGCGCCGCGGTAGGCGGCGGCGTTGCCGTCGGCCTCGCCGCGGCTTGGGGAGGGGTTGTAGGTCCAGGCGGACTCGGACGGCAGCGCCTGGCGGTTGGCGTTGGCGAGGTTCACGGCCGTGAGGGCCGAGTAGCCCTCCTGGTAGTCGTTCTCCGCCCAGTCGTGCTTCACCTTGTTGACGAGGAACTGCTCCGACAGGTTGACCGCGGTGCCGTTCTGCACGAGCTCGCGGCTCTCGATGGCGCCAACGGCCGTGAAGGCCCAGCAGGTGCCGCGTCGGCCCTGGCTCTTCACGTCCGGCAGGAACGACTTGAGGGGGAACCACAGCCTGCTCACGAACCCGGTGGGCTCGGCGCAGGTCGCCTTCACGTCGGCGCCGTTGCCTGCGCCGAGGGTTGCCAGCGCCGGGTTGCCGGGCGCCGCGGCGACGGCCTCCCAGGCGGTCAGGTCGAGGTCGGGGAGCGTCCCGAGCAGGGCGTCGACGTGCGCGGCGGCGGCAGCCACGTCGGCGAGCGGCTTGCCGGCGAGGGCCGCGGGGTCGGTGGCTTGCGCCCGGAGGTCGGGGGGTAACAGGTCGTACGTGAGGCGGTAGACGGCGAGGGCGTTGTCCACGTCGGCGGCCAGCTCGGCCGTTGCCACGGCGTTGGCGAGTTGCGTGGCAAGGCCGTCCAGCATGACGGTCTCGTCCCCGAGGGTCACGGTCACGTCGCCCTGGTAACCGCTCGCCGCTCCGGCTGCGGCGAGGAGGTCCAAGACGGTCTCGCTCGGGTCGGGCAGCGCGGCCAGGTAGGCGCGGTCGGCCAGGAACCGGGCGTCGCGGTCCCGCGCCTGCTCGGCCACGTTGGCGGTGCTGCGCGGCTGGAGCCGACCGGCCTCCACCATGCGCCTGAACTCGTCGGGCGTCACGATGGTGGCGCCGAGCGGCGGCTCGTCGGTCCAGGCGTTGGCCTCGTCGAACAGGTTGTTCAGTCCGGGCTGCCCACCGCACGCGGCCAGCGCGATCACGAGGGCCGCGGCGGCGAATATCCGGGTCCAGCGTGCCATGGCTTGCTCCTCTCCAGCCAAGCCGCGGCGGCGGCCACATGATGGCCTCACCGAGGCGGCGCGGCGGGGAGCGCCGCGCGGGTGCGGTCAGGTTAGGAGAGGGCCGGTTATACGGCGGTTATAGGGGGCGGCGGGGCGCTCGTGGCCGGCCGACACGGCGCGCCCCGCCGCCCCGCGTGCGGCAAGGCGTCATTGCTGCGCCCCGCCGCGGAGTTCGGCGCGGCGCGCCTCGCGCGCGGCATCGGCGAGCACCTTGGTGTTCTCGGCGATCCGGAAGAGCGCCACGAGCGCCTCGAGGCTCATGCGCGCCAGCACGACGTACACCAGGAAGGAGATGGCGGCCACGACGATGCCCAGGAGGGCGCCACCGGCGCCGGCCGCGAACGACAGGGTGGTGAACATCCCGATGGCGGCGATTCCGCCGGCGACGATGCCGAGGACGAAGATGACCTGGATGATGCTCGGGGTGACGAACCGCGAGAACGACATGTCGAAGAGCTTCGAGAAGAACGACTGGTTTTCCACCGCCAGACCTCCATGCTTGGTTTGGCGTCCAGCATAGGAGCGGGCCGTGAGGCCGGGTGGTGAAATCTCCGCCGCTCCGGGCGGGGCGTCAGCCGTAGTAGACGCCTATCGGCTTGCCGCGGATCTCCTCGACGTGCACGTCGACGTCGTAGATGGCGCGCAACGCGCCGGGCGTCATCACCTCGGCGACGGGGGCGTGCTGGATGACGCGGCCGCCCTTCATGGCCACGATCGTGTCGGCGTAGGTGGCGGCGAAGTTGATGTCGTGCAGCACGATGACCACCGACTTGCCGAGGTCGCGCGCCACGCCCTGCATGCGCTTCATCATCGCCACGGCGTGGCGCATGTCGAGGCTGGCGAGCGGCTCGTCGAGCAGCACGTAGTCGGTCTCCTGGCACAGCACCATGGCCACGAACGCCCGCTGGCGCTGGCCGCCGGAGAGCTCATCCAAGAAGCGGTGGCGCAGGTGGTCGAGCTCGAGGTAGTCGATGGCGCGGTCGACGTGCTCGCGGTCCTTGATGGTGGGGCGCCCGTGCGAGTGGGGGTAGCGCCCGAACGTCACGAGGTCGGCCACGGTTAGGCGCGTGGCCAGGTGGTTGTCCTGCTTCAGGATGGCGACCTTCTTGGCGAAGTCGCCCTGCCGCATCCGCTCGGTGGGCAGGCCGTCGATGGTGACGCTGCCGGCGTCGGGCTTGATCAGGCGGCCGATGAGCGATAGCAACGTCGACTTGCCGGCGCCGTTGGGTCCGATGAGGGCGGTGATGCCGCCGCGCGGGATCTGCACGGAGACGTCGTCGAGCACGACCGCCTGGCCGTAGCGCTTGGTGAGGCCCGTTGTGGCGATCATCTGACGACTCCCCTCAACACCAGGTAGATGAACAGGAGCCCTCCCACGAACTCGACGATGACCGACAGGCTGGTGCCGAGCCCGAGGAGGCGCTCCAGGACGGTCTGGCCGAGCACGAGGACGAGCGCCGCCAGGAGGGCGGCGGCGGGCAGGACGTGCTGGTGGCGGTACGACCGCACCAGCGCGTAGGCGAGGTTGGCGACGACCAGCCCGAAGAACGCCACCGGCCCCACCAACGCGGTCGACACGGCCACCAGCGCGGTTATCACGAGCAGCGCGTAGGTGACGGTGCGGCGGTAGTCGACCCCCAACCCGACGGCCATGTCGCGGCCCAGCGCGAGGATGTCGAGGCGGTAGCGCAGGCGCCAGGCGGCGAGGAGCGCCAGCCCGACGAGGACCGCCGCCGCGGGGAGCAGGCGCGCGTCGAAGGTGTTGAAGCTCGCGAAGGTCGCGTCTTGCAGCACGGCGAAGGTGAGGGGGTCCATGACGCGCTGCAGGAGGTTGGTGAAGCTGCGCAGCATCACCCCGAGGACGATGCCGGCGAGGACGAGCAGGTGGAGGCTCCTGTGCCCGACGACGAACAGCCAGTAGTAGAGGGCGCCCGCGAAGGCCATGAGGCCGAGCGTCTCCACCGCGAACATGAGACGGCCGTCGAGTTGCGTCAGGCCGGCCGCGCCCAGCGTCCACGCCAGGACGGTCTGCAAGAGGAGGTAGATGGCGTCGAAGCCCATGATCGACGGGGTGAGGATGCGGTTGGTGGTGACGGTCTGGAACATCACGGTGGAGGTGGCGATGGCCGTGCCCACCAGCAGCATGCCCACGACCTTCTGGCCGCGGAACTGCAGCACGAACTCCCACGGGCCGCGGGCGCCGAGCGTCATGAACAGGGCCGCGGCGCCGAGCAGTAGGAGCGTGAGGGCGACGAGCACGGCGCCGGGCGAGAAGAGCCCCCAGCGGCGCCGGTCCGGGCGCGCGCCGGCCCGCCGGCCGACGGTGGGGGTCGCGGCGTCAGCCGACACGCGCGGACCGCCTGAGCAGCAGGAAGAGGAAGAGCGCCGCGCCCACCACGCCTATGACGGTGCCGACCGGGACCTCGTAGGGGTAGCGCAGGGTGCGCCCCAGGAGGTCGCAGGCGAGCACGAAGCCGGCGCCGAACAGGGCTATCCACGGCACCGCCCGGCGCACGTTGTCGCCCACGAGCAGGCTCACCACGTTGGGCACGACGAGCCCGATGAACGGCACGTTGCCGACGGTGACCACGTTGACCGCCGTGACCAGCGCCACGATGACGAGGCCGAGCACCATGACGCGGCGGTAGTCGAGACCCAGGTTCTTGGTGAACGACTCGCCCATGCCCGCCACCGTGAAGCGGTCGGCCGCCAGGTAGGCGAGCGCCGTGAGGCCGCCGCCGAGCCACAGCAGCTCGTAGCGGCCGCGCAGCACGCGCGAGAAGTCGCCGGTGGTCCAGCTGGCGAGCGACTGGAGCAGGTCGAAGCGGTAGGCGATGAAGGTGGTGGCCGCCCCGATGACGCCGCCCAGCATCAGTCCGATGAGCGGCACCACCAGCGGCGACGCGAGCGGCGTGCGCCGCACGATCGTCATGAGGAGCGCCGTGCCCGCCAGGGCGAACGCTGCCGCGATGAGCATCTTGACCATCACCGGGGCGCCGGGAGCGAGGAGCATGGCGACGAGGATCCCCAGGCTCGCCGACTCGACGGTGCCTGCCGTGGACGGCGCCACGAAGCGGTTGCGCGACAGGAGCTGCATGAGGAGCCCCGCCACGCCCATGGAGGCGCCCACGAGGAGCACGGCGATGGTGCGCGGCGCGCGGCTCGCCAGGAGCACCAGCGCGTCCAGGCGCCCCTCGCCGCCCTCCAGCAGGCCGCGCCAGGAGAGGTCGAACACGCCGACGGTCAGGCTGGCCACCGCCAGCGCCAGCACCACGAGGGTGCCGGCGCCGAGCAGCAGCGCGTGGCGGCGCGCCTCTCCCAGCCGCATCGGCGCGGCTACTCGAGGGCGGCGCCGAGCTCGTCGAGCATGGCGTTGAGTGAGCCGAGGCCTGTGCCTGAGACGATGTACCAGTCGAACGGGTCGAGGTAGACGACGTGACCCTCGCGCCAGGCCGTGGTGCGGTGCATGAGCTCGTTGTCGAGCACGGCCGCGGCGGGTTGGGCGCCCTCGGTGCCGATGGCGGCGTCCCGGTCGATGACGAAAAGCCACTCCGGGTCGTGCTGGAGCAGGAACTCGAAGCTGATCGGCTCACCGTGGGTGGCCGACTGGACGTCGGCGACGGTGGGCGTCACGCCCAGCACGCCGTAGAGGAGGGCGGCGCGGGCGTTGTCGACGGCGACGACGGTGAGGCTGCCGCCCGACACCATGACGAGCATGCCGTTCTCCACGACGGCGAGGGCCTCGCGCACGGCGGCGACCTTGGCGTCGAGCCCCGCCAGGGCGGCCTCGCCCGCCTGCGGCTTGCCGACGATGGCGGCGAGGGTGGTGACGTTGCGGCGGATGTCGGCCAGGAGGTCGCCCGAGGAGGTCAGGTCGATGGTGGGGGCCAGGCGCGCGAGCTGGTCGTAGGCGGGCGCGGAGCGGCCGGCCACGACCACCAGGTCGGGCTGCTCGGCGTTGACCGTCTCGTAGTCGGGCTCGAACAGCGAACCGATGTTGATGGCGCCAGTGGGGGCCCAGGCGGGCAGGCGGCCCGTCAGTGGCGGGGCGCCCTGGACCTCGGTGCCCAACTGGTGGAGGGTGTCGATGGTGCCGTAGTCGTAGGCGAACACGACGGCCGGGCCGACACCCACGGTGGCCTCGCCGCGGGCGGTGCTGACGGTGACCGTCTGGGCCGTGGCGGCGCCGACCAGGGCGAGGGTGAGGGCGAGGGCCGCGGCC